>CAYNDG010000257.1:0-2565 GCA_964395805.1 uncultured Brevundimonas sp. | reverse complement strand
CGACCGGACGGACCGGCCTCGATCAGACGGCCGATCCGGGCGACCAGGTCGGGGTTCGCGCTCAGTGCTGGTTTTCCGGCAGGCGCACGATCAGGCCGTCCAGATCGTCGGACACCCGGATCTGGCAGGACAGCCGGCTGTTGGGCTGCACGTTCTCGGCGAAGTCCAGCATGGACTCCTCCATCGGCGAGGCCCGGCCGGTCTCCGCCAGAAAGGCCTCATCGACATAGACGTGGCAGGTGGCGCAGGCGCAGGCCCCGCCGCAGTCGGCGTCGATCCCGGGCACATTGTTGCGGATCGCGCCTTCCATGACGGAGAGCCCGGTCTTGACCTCGACCACGTGCTCGCGGCCGTCGTGCTCTACGTAGGTGATTTTGGCCAACTTAGGCTTCGACCTTCGTCTTCTTGCGGCCCGGCGACACCATCAGCTTCTTGGTCTCGGCGATGGCCTTGGCCGGGTTCAGCCCCTTCGGGCACACCTGGGCGCAGTTCATGATGGTGTGGCAGCGATAGAGCTTGAACGGGTCCTCGAGGTCGTCGAGGCGCTTGTCCGTCGCGTCATCGCGGCTGTCGGCGATCCAGCGATAGGACTGCAGCAGGGCGGCCGGGCCGAGGTATTCGGTCTGGTTCCACCAGTAGCTGGGGCAGGAGGTCGAGCAGCAGGCGCACAGGATGCACTCGTACAGACCATCCAGCTTTTCGCGGTCCGCCGGGCTTTGCAGGCGCTCGGTGGTCGGGTCGGGCTCATCCGACTGCAGATACGGCTGGATCGAGTCGTACTGGGCGTAGAACAGGGTCAGGTCGGTGACCAGATCCTTGACGACAGGCTGGTGCGGCAGGGGCGCGATCGAGATGTTCGACGACGAGCATTCGTCCCAGCCCCTGGTGCAGGCCAGGGTGTTGCGCCCGTCGATGTTCATCGAGCAGGAGCCGCAGATGCCCTCGCGGCACGAGCGGCGGAAGGCCAGCGTCGGGTCGATGGTGTTTTTGATGTGGATCAGGGCGTCCAGCAGCATCGGGCCGTGGTCGTCGGTCGAGACCTCGAACACATCCCAGCGCGGATTGGCATCCACCTCGGGGTCATAGCGATAGACCTTGTAGGTCTTGACGTTCTTCGCCCCCTTGGGGGCCTTGTGCACCTTGCCACGCTTGGGTTGCGACGCACGGGGGAGGGAGAGTTCAGCCATCAGAGGACGCCCTTGGAATCCTGACCCGTCACGCCGTACCAGTCGACCTTCCGGGTGAAATACATGACCGCGGCGATGGCCGCGAAACTGGCGAGTGCGCCGACCAGCAGCGCATAGTCTTCCAGCCGCATCAGCACATAGATGAGGCCGTAGAGGAAGGTGAAGGCGACAAGGGCGCGCACGCCCTGGGCGCGACTGTCGAAGGTCCATCCGGCATAGGCCGAGATCAGGCCGACCGTGGCCGTGGCCGCCAGCGCAAAGGCGATGTCAAAGCCGGTGTGCTCGGCGATCGACAGCAGGAGCATGTAGAAGATCACCTGGGCCAGACCGACCAGAACATATTGGGCCGGGTGCACGCGGCGTCCGGTGGTCGTCTCGAACAGGAAATAGGCCAGAAACACCAGGCCGATGAACATCGGCGCATATTTCAGCGACCGGCCTACGGACTGGTAGGGGTTGGACGGCTCGACAAAGCTGACGCCCAGTTCGGACTGCCCCAGACGGGCGAGGTCGGCGGGGCTGCCCTCGGCGGGCACGCCCCGGGCGATGAAGGGCACGCTCCACGACGCGGCAAAGCCGGGCTCGCCTGCTTCGCCCTGTTGCGTGGGCAGGAAGCCGCCGTTGTAGGAGGGGTGGGGCCAGTCACCCTTGATGACGGCCTCGGTCGTGCCGGCAAAGGGCAAGACGGCGATCCGCGAGGCCCCGGAGAAGCGGGTGCTGCCCGTCAGGGCGAGAGTTCCGGCGATGCGGTCGGCGGCGGTCAGCGGCGTGCCGAACAGCTTCAGGTCCGACCCGGTGGCATAGTCGTTCCGCCGGGTGGTGGCCTCGGACGGGTTGAGGCTGACGGTGCTGTCCAGCTTGGACGGGGTCAGGGTGGCGGTGCGGTCGGGCAGAACCAGCGTCAGGTCGGCGCGCGCGCCCCGGGCATCCGAGGCGCCCAGCACGATTTCGGCACGGCTCCAGTCGGGGACGGCCCCGGCCGGCAGGTCACGCGCGGCGGCCGCCATATCGAAGGTGGCCTGATAGTCCAGTCGGGCGTCATAGACGGTGACGCGGAACAGGGAGCGGCGCCGCACCTCGGACTCGGTGGCCGCCTCGACCCGGCCCTCGGTCGGGAAAATATACCAGATACCCTGCGTGGCCCGCGGCGTCGCGGCTTCGCCATTCGGCGCGGCCGTCACGGCCTGGGGCTGGGTGTACGGGAGGGCGATGACCGGGCCGAGGAAGGTCTGCGGCCCGCCCATGAGGGCGCCGATCTCGGTCGCCACGCTTTCGGCCCGGTTGCTGCGGTCCATAAGCAGGCCGAAGACCATCATGGCCGGAATGCTCATCAGGAAGGCGAGCGCGCAGACCAGCAGCAGCTTCAGCCCCAGCGACC
>CAYNDG010000256.1:0-2569 GCA_964395805.1 uncultured Brevundimonas sp. | reverse complement strand
TCGATGATGCGCATGTCCGGCGTCGTCTTCGCATCATACAGACGGCCGACCGTGCCCTCGGGGTCCAGCAGCAGATGGGTGGCGGCGGCGTTGTTGCGCGACTGCCATTCCCGCGCCGCATCCCCCTCGACATAGCCCTGCTGGCCGGGGGCTGAAGAAATGATGGTCAGCCACACCACGCCGTCGCCGGTCGCCTCGCGCTGCAGGGCCTGCATGGCGCCGGCCCCATAGTGTTTCTGCACATAGGGACAGCCCTCATTGGTCCACTCCAGAACGACCGTCCTGCCGCGGAAATCGGCCAGGCTACGCTCCACCCCTTCGGCATCGACCAGCGTAAAGGCCGGGGCCATCTCGGCGGCCGACGCTTCGGCGGTCTCGGCGGAACCGGTCCCGGGGGCCTCGGTTGCCGGGCTACAGGCGGCCAGCAGGGCCGAGGCGGCGCCGGTGGCCAGCAGTCGGATGATCATCGCAGTCTCTCCGTAAGGGTGGGCAGAAAATCAGAACCTCATGAACCGGCCTCGCGGACCGCCTCGGCGACCAGTCCCGGCGTCAACAGTTGCGGCAGCACGCGCGGGGCCTCGGCGCCCGGCGCATACAGCAGATACAGCGGAACGCCCGACCGTCCGTGACGCTCCAGCTCGCGGGTGATGGCCGGATCGCGCACGGTCCAGTCGCCGACCAGATAGACGGCGTTCGTCTCGTCCATGGCCGCACGCACCTGACCGGACGACAGTGCCACCCGCTCATTGATCTTGCAGGTCACGCACCAGTCGGCGGTGAAATTGACCAGCACGGGGCGTCCCTCGGCCCGCGCGGCCGTGACCGCCTCCGCTGACCAGGCACCGGCCTCAGGTCCTGCGGCGGCCGAGGCCGTGGCCTCCGTCGGCGAGACCGGCTCCATCCGGGTGACGAGGACCAGAGCCGCGATCGTGGCGACCAGCGACAGGGCGGCCACGATCAGGGTCCAGCGCCCGGCCCCCGCCTGCCGCGTGCCCCACAGCCACAGGGCGAAGGCCAGCATCAGCCCGGCGATCAGGCCCAGCGCCAGCACCTCACTGCCCGCCTGCCGGGCCGCCACCCAGGCCAGCCACAGGGCGGTGGCATACATGGGAAAGGCCAGCAGGCCCTTCATCCGCTCCATCCACGGCCCCGGTCGGGGCAGGCGCGCCAGCAGGGCCGGGCTGAACGCCACCACCACGAACGGCAGGGCCAGCCCAAGCCCCAGCATCAGAAACACGATCAGGGCCGCACCCCACGGCATGATCAGGGCCGCCCCCAGCGCTGCGGCCATAAAGGGCGCGGTGCACGGCGCGGCCACGGCCACCGCCAGCACCCCGGTAAAGAAGGCCCCGGTCCCGCCGGGCAGGCGCGACAGCCGCGCCTCGCCCAGCCCCTGCAAGGATTGGCCGATGTGATAGACACCGGACAGGTTCAGCCCGACCGCCAGCGTCAGCAGCGACAGCGCCAGCACCACGACCGGGCTCTGCAGCTGAAAGCCCCAGCCGACCGCCTCGCCCGCCGCCCGCAGGCCCAGCATCAGACCGGCCAGCAACAGGAAGGTCACCAGCACCCCGGCCAGGAACATCAGACCGTCGCGTCGCGCCTCCGCGGGCTCATGCGCTGCCCGGGCCAGCGCCGCGGCCTTCATCGCCAGAACGGGAAACACACAGGGCATCAGGTTCAGGATCAGCCCCCCGACCAGCGCCAGAAGGGCGGCCTGGATCAGGGTGGCGACCTCGAACGGCCTTGCGGAATCGCCATCGGTGGCCGCCAGCGTGCCGCTTCCGCTGATCCCGCCCGGCAGGTCGCCCGGTTCGGCAATGATCTCGAACGCGCCCCCTCCGGTGGTGATCACCCCCCCGACCGGCCCGGCGAGCCCGCCTGCGCGAACCTTGCCGCCGGGTGCGAGCGTCAGGCTCAGCCCCTCGGAGCCCCAGGTACCGGTCTGGGGCGCGGCATGGTCGATGATCCCGCCCTCGAATGGAAAGAAATAGACCGGCCCGGGACCCTCCGGCCCCCGAACGGCGTCGCCGGTGACCGCCAGCGTCAGGCCGCCGTCGTCGCCGCGCGCGATCCGCGCGCTCAGCCCGGCGGGCCGGGGAGAGGATTCCAGCACCGCCTGAATGGCGCTCGCATGGCGGGTCTCGAGCGGGGTCTGGTCCGCCGCCCCGACCGGCAGGCGCAGGCCCAGCGTCAGCTCATCGGGGACGCACATCTCGGCGCTGCACACCAGAAACAGGGCGGTTACCGACAGGTCCAGCATCTGGCCCGGCGCGGCGTCGGCGGGCACGGTGATCGGCACCGGCAGATAGACGACGTCGGAATAGCCATAGTTCATCAGCCCCGACAGCGGCTGGCGCTCGGGCAGGGGCCAGACGATCTCGCCCGCTTCCCAGCCTTCCGGCAGGCGCCAGTCGAGCGTGGTCGCCCCGCCCGAATCCCCGGGATTGCGCCAATAGGTATGCCAGCCGGGCTCGATGTCCTGACGGACAGCCAGGATCAGGGTCGACCCGGGCGTCGCGCTCGCAGTCATGGCGACCAGTTCCGCCGTGATCCGCTCGGTCGAGGC
>CAYNDG010000255.1:2419-2577 GCA_964395805.1 uncultured Brevundimonas sp. | reverse complement strand
GCGGGCCAGATTGGCCGGATCGCGGAACCAGCCGATGGTGTCGTCCAGCCCCCGGGCAAAGCCTTCCAGCCCCGCATAGGCCGGACGCCAGCCGGTCAGGGTCTGCACCCGCGTCGTATCGGCAAACAGGCGCTCGACCTCGCTGGCCTCGGGCCGCG
>CAYNDG010000255.1:0-2308 GCA_964395805.1 uncultured Brevundimonas sp. | reverse complement strand
GCATCGCATTCGGCCACGGCGATGATGCCGGCCACGGTGTCCGACACATGGCTGAAATCGCGCGTCGGCGACAGGGCACCCAGCTTCACCTGACGGGCGCCTGCGGCCAGCTGGGTGATGACGGTCGGGATGACGGCGCGGGCCGACTGGCGCGGGCCATAGGTGTTGAACGGCCGCACCAGCGACACGGGCGTGCCGAAGGCCGCATGGAAGCTCAACGCGATCTGGTCGGCTCCGATTTTGGACGCCGAATAGGGCGACTGGCCCTGAAGCGGGTGGTCCTCGGTCATCGGCACGAAGCGAGCCGTGCCATAGACCTCGCTGGTCGAGGTGGGCACCACGCGTTCGACCCCCAGATCACGGGCCGCCTGCACAATGTTCAGCGTGCCGGTGACATTGGTATCCACATAGGCGCCGGGCGAATGATAGCTGTAGGGAATGGCGATCAGGGCGGCCAGATGCAGCACCACGTCGCAGCCGGTCATGGCGGTCCGCACGCCCCAGGGGTCGCGGACATCGCCGGCAAAGACGTCCAGATCCGCCTGAACCTCGGCCGGCGACTGGTCCAGCCAGCCCCGGTGGCCAAAGCTGTTGTACTGCACGAACGCCCGCACCCGGTGCCCGTCCCGCACCAGCCGCTCGACCAGATGCGAGCCGATAAAGCCGTCCGCCCCGGTGACCAGGATGCGTTTGCCGTTCAGCTGCATGGCGGCGATGTTCCTTCCTCGGCGCGGGTCGCCGATTCGTCCCGGCCCGCCAGCATGGCCCAAACCACGCCGGGTCAGAAGTCACCGGCCATCGAGGTTGCGCCGCTTTCGACCAGACGTTTATATGCCCGCCAGTTCAACGGTCTGGTTGCCATCCATGTGTCGCGTAAGCGCCTGCCCCCGGGGGCCTCGATTGCCCCGTGGGAGCCGCCGATGACCGGGGCGACCGCTTTTCTGGACTGGATGCGCGATCAGGCCCTGCCCCTTTGGGCGGCGCAGGGCGTGGACCGCGCCCACGGGGGCTTCTTTGAAAAGCTCAATGCCGACGGCTCGCCGGCCAACCTGCCACGGAGAGCGCGGGTTCTCGGCCGCCAGATTTACGTCTTCTCGCGGGCGCCGGCGATGGGCTGGACCGGACCGGCGGGCGAGCTGGTCCAACATGGCCTCAACGCCCTGCCCGCCTATCTCAGGCCCGACGGCCTGGTCCACTACCGGCTCGATTCGAAGGGGCACCCCCTGGACGAGCGGCCCGACCTTTATGACCAGGCCTTTGTGCTGTTCGGCCTCGCCCATGCCCTGCCGGTAGCGGAGGATCCCGACCGGATCCTCGCCGTTGCCGACACGATGCGTCGGGCGCTGGAAGACCTGCGAGGCCACCCGATCGCGGGATATGAGGAGGATTCCCCGCCCTCCCTGCCGCTCAAGGCCAATCCGCACATGCACCTGCTGGAAGCGGCGCTGGCCTGGGCCACGGCCCGGCCGGGAGAAGAGGCCCGGCCCTGGCGCGACATGGCCGACCGGATCGCCCGACTGGCGCTGGACCGCTTCGTCGATCCCGGGACGGGGGCAGTGCGCGAATATTACGACGGCGACTGGCATGCCCTGCCGCACGCGGCCGAGCCCCAGATCGAGCCGGGGCATCAGTTTGAATGGGGCTGGCTTCTGACCCGCTGGGGCTTGATGCACGGCGATGCCGGCGCGGTGGCTGCAGGGCATCGGCTGGTTGATCTGGGCGAGACGAAGGGCGTCGATGCCGCGCGCGGCGTGGCCTTTGGCGGTCTCGACGCCGATCTTCAGCCCGGGGATTCAGTTGCCCGCCTGTGGCCCCAGACAGAGCGGATCAAGGCTTGGGTCCAGCGCCGGGATCGGGCGACCTCGGCGGACGAGCGTACTCATGCCGAGGGTCGGATCGAGGCAGCGATCGCCGGGCTGATGCCCTATCTGCGGACCGACCGGCCCGGTCTGTTCCACGACCGGATGACCGCCGACGGCGCCTTCATCGACGAACCGGCCCCGGCCAGCAGCCTCTATCACCTGATGACCGCCGCCGAGGAACTGGCGCATACTCGACCGGACGACCAACCCGCCTGAGGGGCCAGCTCATGAACGACGCGTCGAAAGAATGGTGGCGGGGCGCGGTTCTGTACCAGGTCTATCCGCGCAGCTTTCAGGACAGCGACGGCGACGGGGTCGGCGACCTCAGGGGTCTGATCCGGCGGCTGGATCACATCGCCGGGCTGGGTGTGGACGGCATCTGGCTGTCGCCGGTGTTCGCCTCGCCGATGAAGGACTTCGGCTATGACGTGTCGGACTATTGCGCC
>CAYNDG010000254.1:0-2605 GCA_964395805.1 uncultured Brevundimonas sp. | reverse complement strand
CTGGAGGTGCTGGTCTGTCCCGTGACGCGGGGCACGCTCAGCTATGACCGCGCCCGTCAGGAACTGGTGTCCATGGGGGCCAAGCTGGCCTTTCCGATCCGCGACGGCGTGCCGATCCTGCTGGTCGGCGAAGCCCGGCAGCTGGACTAGCGCCGACAGCGCCCGCGATCAGCCAAGGCTTCGTCCGCGCTGCACGTCCCGTCGATCAGGACCCAGTCCGTGCCCGAGAGCGCAACCACGGTCGACAGTCCGACCCAAGCGCCCGCCCGGGCTCGTTCCTCATAGGCGCAAACCCACTCCGAGCCTTCTTCAGCGATGAACACGCAGCGAACCCGGCGCAGTTCGGGCGCCTCTGCGCGACCTACCGCCAGCAAGGCACTCAGCGCCGCCGCGTCGGGGCCTGCGGGTTCGTCCGGCATCGCCGTGACACAGCCCGTCAGAATCAACGCCAGTACAAGGGCAATCAGGGTTCGCATCAGACCGCCTCGCCCCGCAGGAGCTTCGGCAGGTCCCCGGTGGCGCCGCCTGCCTCATGCATGAAGGCCCGGCGCAGGGGGGCGATGCGGTTGACGGCGGCCATGCCCAGATCGCGAACCGCCCGGACCGGGGCAATATCGTTCGAGAACAGCCGCACAAAGGCGTCAAAGGCCAGCGTCAGGGCGACCGTGTCGAAGCGCCGCCATTGGGCGTAACGATCCAGCACCGGCTCGGCGCCGATATCCTCGCCCAGCAGCCGGGCGTCGGTCAGGACCTCGGCCAGGGCAGCCACGTCCTTCAGCCCCATGTTCAGACCCTGCCCCGCGACCGGATGCACCCCGTGGGCGGCATCGCCGATCAAGGCGATGCGCGGCGCGACCATGGCGGTCGCCAGGCTGAGGTCCAGGGGATAGACGAAGCGCGGGCCCTCGGGCCGGGCTGTCCCGAGGAAATCGCCGAAGCGCCGGTTCAGATGCGACAGGAAGGCGGCATCGGATGCGCCGCGCAGGGCCTCGGCCGCCCGGGTTGGTTCGGTCCAGACCAGACTGGCCCGCTGGTCGGTCAGGGGCAGGATGGCGAACGGCCCGCCCGGCAGGAAATATTCATGGGCCACGCCCTCGTGCGGGGCTGCGAGGCGCACTGTGGCGACCACGCCGCTCTGGCCGTAGGCCTGCCGGATGACGCCGATGCCCGCTGCGTTGCGGACCACCGAGCGGCGGCCCTCGGCGCCGACGACAAGGGCCGCGCGCACCTGTGATCCATCGCTGAGGGTGACCGTGGCGCGGCCAAGGCCCGTTTCGACCCCGGCCACCCCGACCGGCGCCCGTATGGTCACATCGGTTTCGCCCAGGGCCCGGGCCAGCGCCACGCGCAGGCGGCGGTTCTCGATCATATAACCCAGCGGTTCGCCGCCGGTGGCGTCGCCGATCTCATCGGCGTCAAAGCGCAGATACGCCGGGTCAGGTGCTTTGGCCGACGCCCCGGGTCGGCGTCCGTCGGTCACCAGAATCCGGTCCATGCGACAGGCATGGGGCGCCAGATCCTGACCCAGCCCCAGGGTGTGGAGCATGCGGTAGGTGGAAAAGGCGATGGCCGTCGAGCGCCCGTCGAAGGTCGGCGCCAGCTGGGCCTCGAATGGCTGGGGATCGACCACGGTCACATCGAAGCCTTCGCGCGACAGGGCCAGCGCCAGACTGGCTCCGGCCAGGCCCGCGCCGGCGATCAGCACATCGGTGTCGGCGATTTCGGTCATGGTCCCTTGTCGCGCCGTGACGGCCCGGCGTCCAGTGCGGCGAAAGGCCCCCAAAAGACCGGGCCAGGCGGCGACGGGGTAAACAGCCCCTTAACCCTATGTCTGCCACCCTGTCGGGGATCTGCCGCCGTCTCGTCCGCAAGGGGTCTGCCCGTCCATGTCTGCCGCCTTCGCCATCAGTCAACGAATCTGGCTGAGCGCCCGCATCGTCTGGCAGGCGCCGGCGATCGTGCGCTTCCGCGGCATGCTGCAGGCCCTGCTGTCGGTGCTGCTGCTGATCGCCCTGATCTCATGGAACCGCGACGATCCCAGCTGGAACGCGGCCTCCAGTTCGGCGCCGACCAACTGGCTGGGCGCGCAGGGGGCGGTCATCGCCGATCTGTTCATGCAGGGCCTCGGGCTGGCGGCCTGGCCCGCCGCCCTGCTGCTGCTGGCCTTTGGTCTGGGCATGGCGGTCGGAGATACCGTTCGCCACCGGCTGGTGATCACGCCGATGCGCAGCCTGACGGCGACCCTGGGCGTGCTGGCGCTGGCCGCGGCCCTTTCCACCCCGACGCCGCCCGCCGTATGGCCCCTGGTCGCCGGCATGGGTGGTCTGGCGGGGGACGGATTCAGCGGTGTGATCGCTGCGGCCCTGAACGGACTCGGCCTTGCCGGTGACGGCGTGATTGCCCGGGCACTGGTTGGACTGCTGTTTCTGGGCGCCGCCCTGACGGCGCTGGGCCACGCGCTCGGTCTGCGGCTCTCGGATCTGGTCGAGGGCGTGAATTGGGCGCGCGGGCGGGGCCAGCCCCGTCTGGCGACGCCGCCCCTCGCCTCTTCGACCCGGGCACCAGGGCGCGCCCCGCCCCGGCCCCGACCGGTCGAGCCAGAAGC
>CAYNDG010000253.1:0-2606 GCA_964395805.1 uncultured Brevundimonas sp. | reverse complement strand
GACCCTGATCGGGGGACCGACTGCTTCGGGCAAGTCGGCACGGGCGCTGGAGATCGCCGAACGGACCGGGGCGGTGATCATCAATGCAGACAGCCAGCAGCTGTATGCCGAGCTGCGCGTACTGAGCGCCCGCCCGGATGCGGAGGAAGAGGCGCGGGCCGAGCACCGGTTGTATGGCGTGGCGGCGGGGGATGACCCGTGGTCGGTCGGGCACTGGGTGCGGGCGGTGCAGAACCTGCTGGAACAGATTGACGGGCGGCCCGCCGTGCTGGTGGGCGGCACAGGCCTGTACTTCACCGCCCTGACCCGGGGCCTGGCCGATATTCCGCCGGTGCCCGAGGCGGTGCGGCAGGCCGTCGAGGCCGATTATGACCGGGTGGGTGAAGCGGCGTTCCGGCAGCGGCTGGCGGAGGTCGATCCCGAGGCTGCATCCCGGATCGAGGAGAACGACCGGCAACGGTTGATCCGGGCCATGGCGGTCGCCACACACACCGGACGCGCCCTGTCGGCCTGGCAGGCCGACACCCGCCCGATCCTGACGCCCGGAAGCTGGACTGGTCAGCTGATCCTTCCGGAGCGCGAGTTGCTGTATGCGGCCTGCGACGCCCGATGCGCCGTGATGCTGGAGCGCGGGGCGCTGGACGAGGTGCGGGCTCTGATGAGCCGGGGCCTGTCCCCTGCCCTGCCGGTCATGAAGGCGGTCGGGGTGCGCGAGCTGGCGGCTCATCTGAGTGGCGAGACCTCACGGGAGGTGGCGCTGGACCAGATGCGACAGGCCACCCGCAACTATGCCAAGCGCCAGCTGACCTGGTTCAGGAACCAGATGCCGGACTGGGAGCAGGTCTGAGCCCTACTCGACCAGTTCCATGGTGCGGGGCGCAAACGTAACGCCCTCGAACTCGGGGTAGGCCTTGCGCAGGAACCCGGCCTGGGCCGGATCGCTGGGATCCATGAGGTACCAGACCCCGTCGTCCATGAAGCCGAGGTTGGCCGACACGCTCTTTACCCGGATACCCTGCGTCTCCATCAGCATGCTGATGTCGAAAATGACGTACAACCGACTGCCGTCCGGTGTGAGGAAGGTCTCGGCCCCGGCGAGGTCGATGTGATAGTCGACGATGGCAACCTGGCTCATCACCTCGTCTACCACCAGCCGGCTGGCCTCCCGGGCTTCATCCGCCGTGACGCCAAACGCATCGGCAATCGTCTGCAGGACTTTCGGCGGCAGGAATTCGATCATGGCCGAGAACTGCCCGGCCTCGACCATGCCGTTCATCTGATCGACGCGCGCATCAAGGCCTGCGCGGTCGGCGGCAGACAGGGTCGCTTTCGAAGAGTCCTGCGCGAGGACAGGGACTGCACCGAGACCGGACCCGAGGCCGAGGACGATAGCAATCACGAGCAGACGGATGAACACGGGGCACTCCCTGAAACGGCTCCTGCTGATTGCCCCAGCCCCGCGCCTCTGACCAGCGCAAACGTCTGCGAACTGCCGGTTATTGGATTTTCATCCCTTCGCCTCTATATTGGGGGCGTCCGGGTTCGCCCGGACTATGGCGATAAAGGCGCTTGTAATAAGCGGACCGGACCCGGGTGCGATTCCCGGCGGCTCCACCATTTTCCCCCGCGTTATCGGCGGAGATCATGGGGCCGACTAGCATCGACGGACGTGTAAAGAGGATTGCTTTCGCTCGTACTGGCCCATCGTCATCGGGCCGTTTTCTAACTGCGAACGATAACTTCGCTGGGGAATACGCCGTCGCCGCGTAATGCGGTTCCGGTAATTCCAACCTAAACTCCTGGAGGTTCAGATCTTCAGGCGGGGCCTGTCGGGAGCCTGGCAACAGAATCCCGGCGCTTTCCTGCAATGAGGATGACACGCCCCTTCCGCTGTTGGACCAGCGGGGCTATCAGGAGGCGTTCCTCACAGAGGCAGGCATGACCAGCGCGACCCCTCCCGTCGATGAAATGCACTATGAACGTCTGGCGCAGGATGCCCTGCGGGGCGTGATCCGCGCGGCGCTGGAACGCGCGGCCGAGCCTGAAGGCCTGCCCGGGGCACACCATTTCTACATCACCTTCCAGACCCGGGCCCGGGGCGTGGTTCTGCCGCCAGACGTGGTGGCCAAGTATCCGGATGAAATGACCGTCGTCCTGCAACACCAGTATTCGGACCTTGAGATCGACGCGGATCAGTTCAGCGTTACGCTGCGGTTCGGGGGCGTGCCCAAGTCAATGACTGTGCCCTATCGCGCCATCACTCGCTTCTTCGATCCCTCGGTGCAGTTCCTGCTGCAGTTCGAGACGGTGGTCGGGCCGGACCCTGACGAGGATGGCGATGACGAGGAGACCGTGGATGTCCCCGTCGTCGAGGCCCCGGTCGACGATGGCCCCAAGGTCGTCTCTCTGGACCAGTTCCGGAAGAAGTAGGACCATCGCCCCCGGCTCCGCCTGGAATGTGCGCGATTGAGCAGAACGCTGTTCCGGAGTGGCTTGCCGATCCGACGATTGAGGCAGCCGGGCGCTGACGTCGCAGAGTCTTGCCGTCAGTCGCTGTCACTTCCCAACGCCCCCGCCATCGTCTAGCAATTTCCGCGAGTAACAGG
>CAYNDG010000252.1:1888-2617 GCA_964395805.1 uncultured Brevundimonas sp. | reverse complement strand
CCGATGTAGAGGTGGCAGAAGCCGCCGATCAGCCCCATGCCGTACAGCTGGCCCGCGCGCTCCTCGAAGCGGCGGATCAGCACCATTTCGCGGTAGTAGCGCAGCAGGTCTTCCTTGGTCGCGGCGGGGCCGTTGGACCGTTTGGTGGACGTGGATTTCTGTGCGGCGGCTTTCGCCATCCGGGCCTCCCGGCTTTGCGGCCCGTCGCCCATGCGCGCGCCTGTCATTGCGAAAGCGGCTTTAGCAGCCTTCGTTCCGAAAACGCAAAGCGGCCCGTCCGGGCTGTAACATTAGTTTAGAGACCCGGCGCGGGTTGGGCGGGCGGTGGTGTTGCGAGGCTGACGCGGATCACATGATCCGCCGGATCGGCATAGCCGAGCAGCACGCGCGCCCGTTCTTCCAGCAGGTCGCGCGACAGGTGGTCGGTCTGTAGATAGCGGACGCGAAGCTCGAGGTCCTCCCGCTCTTCCGCCAGCTGCTGCGCCGCTGCCTCACGTTCAGCCAGGGTCGACGCGCGTTCGTCGCCGGTCAGCAGGCCGTACTGACCGGTCAGGGCCTGCACCCCCAGATAGAGGACGCTGAGAGCAAGCAGGGCTGACAGAACGTACGGCTTCATCCATTCAGGCACAGGCAACGCTCCTTCTGAGCGTGAACTAAGGTTCCTGAAACCTGCACGAAAATGCCTAACGAACCGTAGCTTGGCCGTATGACTTCAGCACGGGACGGCCT
>CAYNDG010000252.1:1582-1872 GCA_964395805.1 uncultured Brevundimonas sp. | reverse complement strand
GCATGCCGCCGCCGTAGTACTGGCCCTGATCGCCCAGCATCTCCTCGATGCGCAGCAGCTGGTTGTATTTGGCCGTGCGGTCCGAGCGGGCCAGCGATCCGGTCTTGATCTGTCCGCAGTTCGTGGCGACCGCCAGATCGGCGATGATCGAGTCCTCGGTCTCGCCCGAGCGGTGGCTCATGACCGCCGTATACCCGGCACGATGGGCCATATCGACCGCATCCAGAGTCTCGGAAAGCGTGCCGATCTGATTGACCTTGATCAGGATTGAGTTGGCGAGGCCCTCGCCG
>CAYNDG010000252.1:1309-1529 GCA_964395805.1 uncultured Brevundimonas sp. | reverse complement strand
TCGCCGACCAGCTGGACCTTGTCGCCAAGGCGATCGGTCAGAAGCTTCCAGCCGTCGAAGTCGTCTTCACCACAGCCGTCCTCGATCGAGACGATCGGGAAGCGCTCGCAGAGGTCCGCGAGGTACGAAACCATCCCCTCGGAGTCGAGGGTTTTTCCTTCGCCTTCAAGCCGGTACTTTCCGTCCTTGTAAAACTCGGTCGACGCGACATCGAGGCCGA
>CAYNDG010000252.1:1042-1282 GCA_964395805.1 uncultured Brevundimonas sp. | reverse complement strand
CAGATAGCCGGCGGCCTGACCGGCCCTGGTGATGAACTCCAGCGCCGCCTCGGCCGAGGCCAGATTGGGGGCGAAGCCGCCCTCGTCGCCCACATTGGTGTTGTGGCCTGCGTCCTTGAGCGCTTTCTTCAGGGCGTGGAAGATCTCGGCGCCCATCCTGAGGGCCTCGGAAAAGCTCTCGGAGCCTGTCGGCAGGATCATGAATTCCTGGATGTCGATCGGATTGTCGGCATGGGCCCC
>CAYNDG010000252.1:0-911 GCA_964395805.1 uncultured Brevundimonas sp. | reverse complement strand
GGATGGCATTGGCCCCCAGGCGACCTTTATTGGTCGTGCCGTCGAGACCGATCAGGGTTTCGTCGATGCGGCGCTGATCCTCGGCATCCAGCCCGCTGAGGGCATCAAAGATCTCGCCGTTGACGGCATCGACCGCCTTCATCACGCCCTTGCCGCCCCAAAGCGACTTGTCGCCGTCCCGCAGTTCCATTGCTTCGTGGGCACCGGTGGAGGCGCCCGAGGGAACGGCCGCCCGTCCGAAGGCCCCGTCCTCAAGTGTCACGTCGACCTCGACCGTGGGATTGCCCCGGCTGTCCAGAATCTGGCGGGCGGTGATGTCGGCGATGTCGGTCATGGCGTTCGGCTCGGGGCTGGGAAATGTCAGGTCGCGCGGGTTTAGCGCAGCGCCGGCAAAACGCCAATCAGCCTGTCCGGGTCAGGCACACCCTTCGACGTACTGGATCGAGGGGCCGCCCGCGTGGATGGCCAAGACCGTGCCGTCGGCGCCGATCTCATAAACGATACCGCGGGCATTCTGGTCCTCGACGTAGCCTGCGCCGCCGCCGCGACTCCAGACGGTGACATATTCGGCGGGCGCCTCCTGATACTTGTGGGGTGCCACGCGGGCCGTATCGCCGTAGGCTCCCTTGACGCGTGCTGCCGTATCGCCGACGCGCAGGCCCCTGTCGGTCATCACGGTCGAGGGCCCGGTCAGGGATATCCGGGTCAGGCGGTCACCCTCCACCATGAGCAGCATCCCCTCCGGCGCGCGTTCGGGCCGGAACTGGTCGCAGGCTTCAGGGTCCGGGCCACCGACAGCTTCGGGGTTGGCATCCTCGCCCAGGGCCTCGACGATCTCGGCGCGGGTCATGCCGATCCGCAGGGATTCCCAGCCCTCGCCCGTGAGATTGGCGCCCGTCGTGGCGCCGGCC
>CAYNDG010000251.1:1562-2700 GCA_964395805.1 uncultured Brevundimonas sp. | reverse complement strand
CTGCAGCACATGGCCGGTGACGGGGCTGATCGGCAGGAACGGCGAATAGGTGGCGCGCCGCTCCTCGCCCAGGGTCGGCAACATGATGGCCATGACCGCGTCATAGCGCTCCAGCATGCGCAACAGGGTCGCGTCGAAGCGGCCCGACCGGTACTGCTCGGTCGAGCTCATGAACTCATAGTCAAAGCTGAAGCTGTCCAGGAAGGCCCGTAGCCGCGCGTTGTTGTGCGCGCCAAAGCTGTCGTGCGTGCCGAACGGATCGCGCACCCGGGTCAGCGGCAGGTGCAGGTCTTCCCTCAGCATCTCCGGGTTCGGCACCCCGTCCGGCACCTTGCGCAGGCCGTCCATGTCATCGGAAAATGCGATCAGGCGCGTCGGCCAGTGGTCGCCGGTCAGCGCCCGAAAGGCGTTGCGCACCATGGTCGTACGCGCCACCTCGCCAAAGGTGCCCATGTGCGGCAGGCCGGACGGCCCATAGCCGGTCTCCAGGATTACCGGCCGCTGCAGCGCCTCAAAGGTCGCCAGCGCCTCATCCGCCTTGCCCGCATCGATCAGCATCCGCGCGGCATTAAGTTCCGCGTCCGACAGCCGCTTCTTCAGCACATGGGCCAGAAGGTTGCGGGCTTGCTCAAACGGCCACGAGCGGGCCTCACGGGCGAGGGATTCAAGGTTCTGAAGCATGCCCAGCGTTTGACCCGCTA
The DNA here is from genome assembly GCA_964395805.1 of uncultured Brevundimonas sp. GTDB lineage: Bacteria > Pseudomonadota > Alphaproteobacteria > Caulobacterales > Caulobacteraceae > Brevundimonas. Next base: position 1,999 of record CAYNDG010000251.1, on the reverse strand, counting down.
CGCCGCTCCGGTCAACTCACGCCGCTGCGGCGCTCGCCTCAGCCCACTCTTCGCGCCAGGGGCGGCTGGCCTGGGTGAACAGTTTGTCGAACATCTCGGCGGCGTTCAGCGGCTTGGCGATGCAGTCGTCCATGCCGACGGCGAAATAGAGCTCCAGCTGCTCGGCCAAGGTGTTGGCGGTCAGGGCAATGATCGGCGTCGCGGCGACCTCGGTGCCCAGGGCGCGGATGCGGCGGGTGGCCTCGACGCCGTCCATGACCGGCATCTGGATGTCCATCAGGATCACGTCCCAGCCGCCGCGCCGGGCCGCCTCGACACCCTGAAGCCCGTCATCAGCGGTTTCGCAGATCACACCCTGGGCGGTCAGCAGAGTCGAGACCAGCACCCGGTTGCTCTCATTGTCGTCGACATACAGGACGACCATAGCCCGGCCCTCG
>CAYNDG010000251.1:0-1462 GCA_964395805.1 uncultured Brevundimonas sp. | reverse complement strand
GCCCCGGCCAGCACATCGGCAAACCCCATGATCGCGTTCAGAGGGGTGCGCAGCTCGTGCGACATATCACTGAGGAATCGCTGACGCGCCTCGGCCATGGCGACCTTTTGCTCGGCCGCGGCGCGCGCGGCCTCGGCCTCGACCCGGTCGGTCACATCGCGCTCGTTCAGCAGCACGCTGACGGCGCCTGTCACCGGATCCTGCACCGGTCGACAATCGATGTGGTGCCAGCGCGGGCCCTTCAGCGTCACCATCCGGTGCACCTCGGCGGTCGTTCGGTCGTCCAGCGCCGCATCCAGAACCGCCTGCCCGGCCTGCCGATCCTCGAACCGGTCGATCAGGCCCACAGCCTCGCCATAGGTCGAGAAGGCGCCCGGATTGGCGAACAGGGCAGCCCCCGCCGCATCGAACAGGCCGACCGGCCCGGCCGAATGGCGCAGCGCCTCGACGGCCCGGCGTTCCTCGGCCCCGACATCCGCCTCGGTCGCCTCGAACAGCAGCACCTTGCGGCCATCGTCCAGCACGACCGTCGAGATCAGCGCCTGCACCGTCAGCGGCTCACCGTTGGGATAGAAGGTCCAGCGTTCCTCGACCTGTTTGCCGCCTGCGGTGAAGGCCTTCAGCCGGTCTGTGCGTGCCCGCACAGCCGGGGACAGTTTCGAGAAGTCCCGCGACAGCAACTCGTCCAGATCGGTGGCACCCCACAGGGCCAGCGCCGTCCGGTTGGCATAGACCCCGAAGCAACTATCCGGGTCGAACAGCCACACGGCACGACGCAGGCTGTCCCAGGCGGTCAGCGGGGCCCCATCGGCCAGTCGCGGAAGTGCAAGCGTCATAGGGACTTACTGCCCGAAACGCCTGAAATAACGCTTAAGGTCGTCGGCCTCTACGCTTGACCGCGTCGTCCCACCATGACCAAAACCGCCGCCTCATGAAGACCGCCGATTTCGACTTTCACCTGCCCGAGGATCACATCGCGCTCCGCCCCGCCGAGCCGCGCGATTCCGCCCGGCTGCTGGTGGTGCGTGACGGCGGGCTGGAGGACCGGATTGTCCGAGATCTGCCGGACTTTCTGCGCCCCGGCGACGCCCTGGTGTTCAACGACACCCGCGTCATCCCGGCCCGCATGCCCGGCAGCCGCCACCGTATGGGCGACGACGGCCAGTGGCTGAGCGTGCCGATCGAGGCCACCCTGCACCACCGCGATGCACCGGACGTCTGGTCCGCCTTCATGAAGCCCGGCAAGCGCATCAAGCCCGGGGACCGTATCGTCTTCGGCACCCGGTGGGACCTTGCCCTTACCCTCGACGGGCTGGAGGCCACGGTCGTGTCCAAGGGCGACGACGGCCTCGTCACCCTCCGGTTCGACCTGTCCGGCCCCGATCTGGACGACGCTATCCGCGAGATCGGCGTCATGCCCCTGCCCCCCTATATCGCCGCCAAACGGGCCGAGGACGACCGC
>CAYNDG010000250.1:0-2708 GCA_964395805.1 uncultured Brevundimonas sp. | reverse complement strand
GCTGCAGGATGGCGGCCGGGAAGACGATCTCGTTCTTGGTCGAGTTGTAATAGGCATTGACCGTCTGCGGGGTCATGCCCCACTCGTCGCGATCCACCGGACCGTCCATGCGGCCCAGCTGGAACTGCCAGCGGAAGATGCCCGCCCGCTCGACATTGCCGACCAGATCATCGGCCCGCACCTCAAGCGCGGAATAGTCGCGCCACTTGTCCGGATAGCCGATCTTCACCGTGAAATTGTCGAGCTTGTAGAGCGCCTGCTCCTTGGTTTCCTCGCCCATCCAGTCCAGCTGGCGGATGCGGGCGGCGAGGGCCACGCGCAGGTTGGCCACCAGCTCTTCCATCATGGCCTTGGATTCGGCGGGGAAGTATTCGGCCACATACAGACGCCCGAAGGCCTCGCCCATCACGCCCTCCGCGAAGCTGACGGCGCGCTTGTCGCGGGCCCGCTGTTCCGGCTGGCCGGCGAGGTCACGCCCGCGGAACTCCCACTGGGCGTCCGCGAAGCGCTGCGACATATAGGGGGCCATGTTGTCGGCCGTGTGGAAGGCCTGCCACGCCTGCAGCAGCGGCAGGGGCGTGTCGGCAAAGATGGCGGCGATCTTGGGCAGGGCGGTGTCCTGACGCACGACGATCGTCTGGATTCCGCCCAGGCTCATGGCGTCCAGATAGGCCGCCCAATTGAAGCCCGGCGCATGGGCCGCCAGCTCGGCCGGGGTGAAGGGATTATAGGTCCGGTCGCGGTTGCGGTTCTCTTCCGGGGTCCAGTGGGCCTCGGCGATCCGGGTCTCCAGCGCGACGATTTCGGCCGCCGTCCCGGCCGGGTTTTCCCAGCCGATCATGGTCAGCATGCGCTCGACATAGGCCAGGTAGAGGGCCTTCTTGTCGGCCAGACGCTCTTCCAGATAGTAGCCGCGGTTGGGCAGGCCGAGGCCGCTCTGGCTGGCATAGGTGATGTAGCGCTCGGGGTTACGGGCGTCGTCGCCGATTCCCACGCCAAAGAAGGACGAGCCGAACCGGCCCTGGGTGCCGCCCATATAGACCGCCATGGCGTCATGACTGTCGATCGCGCGGATCCGGGCCAGATAGGGCTGCAGCGGCTGGTCATCCAGCGCCTCGATCCGGTCGGTGTCCATATAGGCGCGGTACAGATCGGCAATCTTGCGCTCATCCGTGCCCGCCGCCAGGCCCGGGGACCCGACCAGCTCGTCAACCATGACCTTCAGCCGGTTGTCCGACAGTTCGCGCAGGATGGCGAACGACCCGTAGGAGGTCCGGTCCGACGGAATCACCAGCCGGTCAAAGGCCAGACCGTTGGCATAGCGGAAGAAGTCATCGCCCGGCGCCACCGACAGGTCACGCCCGGCCAGGTCAAAGCCCCAGGTGCCGAATTTCGGCGCCTCGGTGCCTTGCCATCCCGACCCGACCGGGTCCTGATCGGCCCCCGCGAACAGCGAGAAGACGGTGCAGGACTCGTTCAGGCACGCGTGCTCATGGCCGTCGTCAAAGGTGTGCATCTGCTGGGCGAAGGCCGCCGTGGCAGGCAGCATCAGGGCGCCGACAGCGGCACCGATCAGAAGGCGTTTCATTCTCGAACCTCTCGAAACGGCATGGCAAGGCCATGCCCGGAAATCTCCAGTTCCGGACCCTAGTCCGGCGGACCCGGGAATCCTCTTAAAAAAAATTCATGATCGGCGACAGCGACGCGATGCCGCGACTGTTCCGCTGTTCTGCACTGCAGTAAGCACGCTGTATGGCTTCACCCCACGGCGACGGCTCGGAATACAAGGACCTGCTGGTCTTTCTGGCGGCCGCCGGCGTGGTCGTACCGCTGTTCAACCGCATCAAGATCAGCCCGATACTCGGCTTTCTGGCCGCCGGTGTGTTGCTGGGGCCCGACGGCGTGGGCCGGTTCGCCAATGACGCGCCCTGGCTGGCCTGGCTGGGCTGGCTGACCCTCGACGACCGCGACCAGATCGCCCAGCTGTCCGAGCTGGGCGTCGCCTTCCTGCTGTTCATGATCGGGCTGGAGCTGTCGTGGGAGCGGCTCAAGTCCATGCGCCGGCTGGTGTTCGGCCTCGGCCTCAGCCAGATCGCGCTCGCCACCGCCGTGATCGCCGCCGGCTTCATGCTGACCGGACAGACCTTCGTGTCGGCCATGGTGCTGGGCATGGCACTGGCCCTGTCGTCGACCGCCGTCGTCATGCCGGTCCTGGCCGAGCGCAAACGCCTGAATGGCACGGCCGGGCGCGCCACCTTTTCCATCCTGCTGGCCCAGGACATGGCGGTGGCGCCCATCCTGATCACCGTCACCGTGCTGGCCACCCTGGCACAGAGCGGCGGCGATCTGAACCCGGGCGTGCTGGGGGCTGCGTTGCTGACCCTTGCGCCCGCTGCCATCGGCCTGGCGGGTCTGATCCTGCTGGGACGGCTGGTCCTTCGCCCCCTTTTCCGCTCGGTCGCCCGGGCCAGGGCGCGGGGTCAGGGGCAGGAGATGTTCGTCGCCGCCAGCCTGCTGGTCGTGGTCGCCGCAGGCCTCGGCGCCCAGGCGGTCGGCCTGTCGATGAGTCTGGGGGCCTTCATCGCCGGTGTCCTGCTCGCCGAGACCGAGTTCCGCCGCGAGGTCGAAATTTCGATCGACCCGTTCAAGGGGCTGCTGCTCGGCGTCTTCTTCATCGGCGTCGGAAGCGGGCTTGATCTGGATGCCGT
>CAYNDG010000249.1:0-2712 GCA_964395805.1 uncultured Brevundimonas sp. | reverse complement strand
CGAACGGCCGATCGAGGCCGTGGGGCGGCACCTCGCCGAGGTGGCTGGCAGATTTAAGGAGTAGGGAAGGGGGAGGGGCCGGAAAGCCCCCGGTCAGCGCCCGGGTCGCGCTGCAGATAAAATGGTCGGAGTGAGAGGATTCGAACCTCCGACCCCTGCGTCCCGAACGCAGTGCTCTACCAGGCTGAGCCACACTCCGACTTGAGGAGGGGGCTTATACCGAGGCCGGACACCGCCCGCAAGCCGGGATCGGGCCTATTTCTCAGCCGGATGTAAAGCGCCGCAAAAGAAGCGAAAACGGGGTGTTGCATCGCCCGCAGCCTTGGCGTATCTCGGCGCCTCTCGCGGGCCTGCCCGCGACGCACCGGCCCTGCTGGGGAATGGTGTAATGGTAACACTACGGTTTTTGGTACCGTCATTCTAGGTTCGAGTCCTAGTTCCCCAGCCACCGCCCGCGCGGGTCGTCCCATCAGATTCGGTCAGGATGTTCCCCTCGACGGCCCGTGCGCCGTCGGGCAAGCTCTGCCGATCATCTGGAGAGGCCAACATGTTCAAATCCATCGGTATTGCGGCAACCCTGGCGGTGATGGGGGCAACCCCCGCCCTGGCCCAGAGCTGGGAAGCGGTGTCTTCAAGCGACGCGGCTGTGGCGGCCGTGGACTGGAGCTCGCTGAAGATCAACGGCAGCCGTCGCGAGCTGACCTTCGCCATGGTCTCCCTGCAGTCCGGGGCCGTGCCGTTCGACTATGCGGTCTCGACCATCGACATGGACTGCTCGCAGCTGCGCTATGCAACCATCCGCTCCAAATTCTATGATCGGCGCGGCCGGACCGTGGTCGAGGATTTCGTCGGCGACGGATCATGGACTGCGCTCGCCGAGGGCACGGTCATGGGCGACGTCCGCCGCGAGGCCTGCGCCAGCGACTCCTCGCGTCCGGGCTATTTCAACACGGCGCAGGACTTTGCCATCGGCGCCTGGCGGGTGGTCCAGCAGCAGTAGCCTACTGCAGCGGGCATACACCGAGGGGCAGGTGGATCTTGAGGGTCAGCCCGCCCCCGTCCGCCCGCGCAATACCGGCCTGACCGCCCAACAAGGCCACCAGGCCCTCGATCAGGGTCACGCTCTCCCTGTGGGTTTCGTCATCCCATGCGGGCGTCGTGGCGCTGACAACCATGCTGATGTGGCTGGCCGTGGCGGAGAAGGCGACCGCGACGGCCTGGCCGACGCCCCCGGGCTCATAGCTCCGGACGACTTCGCCCATGATCTCGTGCAGCACGATGGCCAGCGGCAGGTGCAGGTCGTCCGGCAGCGGCGGAACCTCTCCGTTCAGGGAGAGTTTCAGGCCGCGCGCCTCGCAGAGCCGCTGCCAGAAGGCGATCGCCTCGTTCATGTAGGTCGCGAAGTCCGGATCCCGGGTCCGCGCCCCCCGCTCGACCATCAGGGTCATGGCGCTGACGAGGTCGCTGATCCAGTTCATGTGGCGGCGGCCCTCGGGGTCCTTGACGCCGCGCAACCGGATCGAAATCAGCGTCTGGATCAGTCTCAGCTCGCGCGTCGCGGCTGGCGGGACCCTGTCGAAAGGTTCGATTGCTGACACGCGTACTCTGTCCTGATACCGCCCCCGGTGCGGTTGCATAGCAAAGCTCGAACCAATCGGATACAGGTGCGTTCCAACTGTACGCAAGCGGACAATTGCGATCTTTCGTCGGGGTGCTGTCCCGCTTTACCGCCCGTTAGGACTGCTGTTGAACCTCGTCGGACGTCGGGACATCAAGGTATTGGTGGTGGAGGACCAGCCCATCCTGGCGATGGAGCTGGAGCTGATGCTGTCCGACCTCGGCTGTGACGTCGTCGGCCTCGCCATGGACAGGACCGGCGCCCTCATGCTGGCGGAACGTCACCGGCCCCAGCTCGCCCTCGTGGATGTCAATCTTCTGGATGGTCTGACCGGCCCCCGCGTCGCCCACGAACTGGTAGAACGCCACGGCGCGGCAGTCGTCTTCATGACCGCCAACCCGGAGCAGATTCCCGAAGGCTTCGCGGGCGCGCTCGGCGTCGTCAGCAAGCCGTTTGACGAGACGACCCTGCGGGATGTGATAGACTTCGCCTGCCGGTTCCGACGGTCGGGCGACATTTCGCGCCCGCCCCGCCGCCTGACCCTGGCGCCCTGGCTGCGCACACCGCCGGGCGACATCGCCCCGCACTAGGGACGGCTCAGACCTGCTCCCAGCCCTTGTCGATGGCCCAGATGGCAAAGGCATAGTCGTGGGCGACTTCCTTCAGATAGTCGAACCGCCCCGAGGCCCCGCCGTGGCCCGCCTCCATATTGATCTTCAGCAGAACCGGCTTGCCCGAGGTGGTCGCCGGGCGCAGGCGGGCGACCCATTTCTCGGGCTCCCAGTACGTGACGCGCGGGTCTGACAGGCCACCGGTGGCCAGCACCGCCGGATAGGCCTTGGCCTCGATGTTGTCATAGGGGCTGTAGCTGGCGATGTAGTCGTAGGCCTCGGGGTCCTCGAGCGGATTGCCCCACTCGGGCCATTCGGGCGGGGTCAGCGGCAGGGTGACATCGCTCATGGTGTTGATCACATCGACGAACGGGACCTGGCCGATCACCCCGGCCCACAGGTCGGGCCGCATATTGTTGCCCGCACCCATCAGCAGGCCGCCGGCCGAGCCGCCCATGGCGGCGACGCGGTCCTTGGCCGCGT
>CAYNDG010000248.1:306-2746 GCA_964395805.1 uncultured Brevundimonas sp. | reverse complement strand
GAAGGTCGCCCGCAGGTCGCGCAGGAACAGCCACACCACGAACACGGCCAGCGCCCGCCTGGTCTGAGCGTGCTCCAGCGAACGGTGCAGATTGGTAATCAGATTGGCGGGGGTGAAATGCACCCGACCATCGCCGGAGTCCGCACTCGGCGTCACGGTCGCCGCATTGGCCGCCCACATGGGGGAGGCCGAGCAGGCAGCGGCGGCAAAGGAGGGCGCATCCTTCCACGCCTGTTCGAGCACGCGGGCGTCGGAGCCCGAAAAGCCGAGACACCGCAGGAAGGCGATGTCCGGCCGCTCCTGCGGGGGCAGCACGAACTGCGGCAGGCCGAGGTCGGCCAGCACCTTCATCTTGTCCAGACCCTGGCGTACGGCGGCGCGCGGGCTGGAGGGTTTTCCGGCATGCAGGCTGGACGCCAGATTGCCGGGAGACAGGCCGGCGTAGGAATGGGTCAGGCCGATCAGCCCGTCGGCATTGGCCTCGACAGCATATGAGGTCATGCCATCAGGCCCTTGATCTCGCTCTCGATATTCTTGATCGAGTCGGCCTCGAAACTGGCCACGGGATAGGCACAGTAGTCGGCAGCATAATAAGCCGAGGGGCGGTGATTGCCGCTTTGACCGAGCCCGCCGAAGGGCATGTCACCCGCAGCGCCAGTTGTCGGTCGATTGAAGTTCACCACGCCCGCCCGGATGCGGTGGATGAACCGCTGCCAGTTGGCCGGATCATCCGAGATCAGACCCGCCGACAGACCATACCTCGTCGCATTGGCCTCGCGGAGGGCGCTGTCAAAATCGGGCACACGACGGACCTGCAGGAAGGGGGCGAAAATTTCCTCGTCCGGAACTTCGACGTCGGTCGTATCAATGATTGACGGCTTAACGAAGGCGGGCGACAGGGCGTCGATTGGGCCCGAGGCGCGGATCACCCGGGCTCCGGCATCGATGCGCTGTTGCAGGGCATGGAGGGCGGCGCTGGCCGCCCGGTTCGAGATCAGCGGACCGCCGTAGGGCTCGGGATCGCTGTCCCACGGGGCGAAGACGATCCGGTCGGCCAGGGCGGCTACGGCCTCGACGATGGCGTCGCCTTGCGGCCCTTCCGGCAGGATCAGGCGACGGGCGCACGAGCACCGCTGGCCGGTCGTGATGAAGGCGGACTGGAGGATGATTCCGGCCGCCGCTTCGGCATCGGCGGCATCCCACACGACCAGCGGATTATTGCCGCCCAGCTCCAGCGCCAGGATGACATGGGGGTTGTCGGCAAAGTGGCGTTTGAAATGAGCGCCCGCAGCGCCCGAGCCCGTGAACATCAGGGCGTCGATATCCTGATCCAACAGGGCCGCCCCCACGTCACGCCCGCCCTGGACCAGATTGGCGACGCCGTCCGGCAGCTCGGCCTCCCTGAGGCATTCCATCATCAGCTGGCCCGTCAGAGGCGTCTCTTCCGACGGCTTGAAGACGACGGTATCGCCCGCCAGCAGGGCCGGGACGATGTGCCCATTGGGCAGGTGCCCCGGGAAGTTGAACGGACCAAGGACCGCCGCCACACCGTGCGGACGGTGACGCAGCACGGCGCGGCCAAAGCCGGTGGCCATCTCGCGCTCGCCGGTCCGCTCGTCATAGGCCCGGATCGAAATATCGACCTTGCCCTGCATGGCGGTGGCCTCGGTGCGGGTTTCCCACAGCGGCTTGCCGGTCTCGCGGCTGATCGCCTCGGCGATCTCGGGTGCGCGCGCCTTCAGCACGGCCTGATACCGCTTCAGGGCGTCGATCCGGTCCTGACGCGGCCGATCCGCCCAGTCCGGGAAGGCGGCGCGGGCGCAGGCAACGGCCTGTTCCACTTCCCTGCCGGTCGAGGCCGGGCCCTCCCACACGGTGTCGCCCGTTGCAGGATCAATGGAGGCGAAGGCGGTCATGGGCGGGGTCCTTGCAGGTCAGCTTTTCACGCGCACGGTGTCGCCCGTCCTGACCTTGAGGGCAGCGGCGGTCTCGGCGGTGAGGGTCACGGTATCGTCGTCGATGGCGGCCTTCTGACGGACCGCGCGGAAGCCTTCGACCCGGTCGGTCGAGATCAGGCTCGGCAGTTCGGCTTCGACGTCTGCCTCGATCCTGACGGTCAGGCGGCGGGCATCGCGCACCGTGCGGATATTGTCGCGCTGACAGCTGACGGTCGGACCCGCGTCGAAAATGTCGACCAGACCGTTGGGCCGGAAGCCTTCGGACTCCAGCAGTGCCATCGCCGGCACGCCCTGGGGATGGACCTTGCCGATCACCGCACGGGCCGGTTCGGGCAGCAGCTCGATATAGATCGGATGCCGCGGGGCAAGATCGAGGATGAACTGCTTGTCGGTCGAACCGGTCATGCGGTCCGCCTCGTCGAAATCCATCGGGAAGAATTTGTCCGCCACAGGGTCCCAGAAGGGGCAGGCGCTGTCGGGCG
>CAYNDG010000248.1:0-252 GCA_964395805.1 uncultured Brevundimonas sp. | reverse complement strand
GATCAGCATGTAGCGCGGCTGGCTGAGCAGCCGTCCAGCCCCGCCCTTGCGTCGGTCAGCCTTCAGGAACAGCGATCCGACTTCGGACCAGCCGGTGCATTCATTGACCAGCACCAGGGTCTTCTGTTCCAGCTTGATCCCAAGCGAGGGCGAGGACTGGGTGTTGTTGACGACCCGGAAGCTGAAGAAGGGTCGCTTCAAGCCGACCGCCGCCTTGACCGATCCGACCCCGTCGACGTCGCCGGTGTCGGA
>CAYNDG010000247.1:0-2761 GCA_964395805.1 uncultured Brevundimonas sp. | reverse complement strand
TACGCACAAGACCCTGTCGGGCTCGTTTGCGGTCAAGAACCCCTATCTGGAACAGGTTCTGGAGGCCAAAGGCCTGAACACGGATGCCATCTGGAACTCGATTCTCGAGAACGAGGGCTCGGTCCAGCATCTGGAAGCCCTGACCGAGGACGAGAAGGCCATCTTCAAGACCGCCTTTGAGCTGGACCAGCGCTGGGTGGTCGAACTGGCCGCCGACCGCACGCCGGAAGTCTGCCAGGCCCAGTCGGTCAATCTGTTCATTCCGGGCGATGTCGAGAAATGGGACCTGCACATGCTGCACTGGTCGGCATGGGAGCGTGGTCTGAAGTCGCTGTATTACCTGCGGTCCAAGTCGGTGCAGCGGGCGTCGTTCGCCGGATCCGAGGACAAGGCCGAGGCGGAAATCGATCCGAACCAGCCCGATCTGTTCTCCGTCGCGCGCACCGATTACGACGAGTGTCTCGCCTGCCAGTAGGGCGGCGGGGACAAAGGGAACGCCGGTAGGGGGTCGTTCGTTAGACAGCCAGTTCCGCGTCGTCGAAAAGTCATTTGTCGGGCGCGGCCAGATGTAGCATGCTCTGGCGCAACGCTGCGTTAGGGCACGGTGAGGGGCCTGTGAAGCGATCGACGTCCATTTTGGCCGGACTAGTCCTGGCCACCGGCTTCGGGGGAGCTGCCTTTGCACAGGCGGGCCCGTCGGCGACGGCGTCGCTCAATGCAGCCGAGCCGTGGGAAGACAGTTGGGAAGCCCAGCGTCGCGACCGCGAGATCACGACCCGCCTGAACGCCGACACTGCCTATACGAGCCGGACGCGAACCCTGGCCGGTCCGGCCTTTGAGTCCGACAGCCGCTCTGTTGCCGTGCGCCCCCCCGAGATGGAGCGCGGCTCGCCCTGGGTGGCGACCAGCCGCGAGGTCTGGCGCGAGACGGACTCCTACACAGAGAGTTTGCGGCTCGACAGCGCGGGCCTCTTGCGCCGTGCCGATGGCGGGCCGTTGCCGCCGGGTGCGGGTGATGCGACCATGGTCAGTGACGAGGCCTATGGCGTCAGCTATCGCCGGGGCTGGCCGTCCACGCTCGGCTACACGGCCTCGGGTCTCGAGGTCACGCTCACGCCCCATGCCGGGGTCGGCCTGACGCCGCTGGGGCCGGTGGCCGAGGCCGGGGCGACCCTTTCGATCGGCTCCGATGTGGAGCGTATGGTGCCGGAGGGCCAGCAGGTCTTCGGTGACCGCGCCCGCTGGTACCTTTTCGCTGCGGGCTCGGGCCGCGCGGTCGGCTACAATTTCGCCCGCACCCGTGACGGCACCTATACCCGTTCTGGCTACAGCCACGACTCCGGGGCCTTCCTCGGAGACGCCTCGATCGGCGTCGCCTATCGTCGGGGCGACGTGCACAGCTCGGTCGGTCTGGTCTATCGCGAAATCGAGCCCGGCGGCATGCGCGACATGAGCGACGGCATCGAGGCCGATGTCACCGAAGGCATGGTCGCCTTCCAGTTCTCGATCAAGCCCGACTGGTGACCCTCTAGCGGGTGGCGACCACGCCCTCGCGCCGATCATCGGCCCCGCCATCCCACGCCCAGCCGTCCGGCCCCAGCCGCCACAGGCCGCCGTGCAGGCCCGAGTTCTCGCTGGCATTGGGCCGCAGTTGCAGGCCCCGCTCCGCCAGTGCCGTCTGAAGCTCCGGCGAGAACCGCTCGGTGTCCGCCCCCAAACCAGACCCCCGCGCCACCAGATTGGGCAGGTCAAAGGCGTCCTGCACTCTGAGGCCCCAGTCGAGCGTGCCGATCAGCGCCTTGGCATTATAGGCCAGGATCGACGACCCGCCGGGTGAGCCCAGCCCGCCGACCAGCTGCCCCTCACGGTCGAAGATCAGCACCGGCGACATGGACGAGCGGGGCCGCTTGCCGCCCGCCACCGCATTGGCCACCGGCCGTCCCAGATCATCGACCGCCTCGAAGGAGAAATCGGTCAGCTGGTTGTTCAGGAAAAAGCCGCCGCTCATCCGCCCCGAGCCGAACACGCTCTCGACCGTGGTCGTCATGCTGACGGCATTGCCCCACTGGTCGACGATGAAGAAATGCGAGGTCCCGGCCGGCTCGGCCGTGGCATCCGTGCCGACAGCGACGATCCCGGGGGGGCGTCCGGCTTCTGCCGCACCGGTCAGGCCGGGCACCAGGGCGGCGCGTTCGGCGACATAGCCGGGGTCGAGCAGGCCCGCGACCGGCACGTAAACAAAGTCCGCATCGGCGACATAGTGATCCCGGTCGGCATACATCAGCCGCTGCAGCCGGGCGAAGGCCACCCAGGCCCCCGCGTCATCCGGCCCGGCCGACACCGCCGGCACATGCTCGGCCATGGCCAGCAGCTGGAGCAGGGACACCCCACTGGAGGGCGGCGGCGGCACGCAGACCACATAGATGCGGTAAGGACGACACAGGGCCTGGCGCACCTTTGGCTGATAGCCGGCCATGTCCTCCAGCGTCAGGGCCCCGGGGCGCGGGGCCTCGCCGACCGTGGCGACAATCCCCTCGGCGATCGGCCCTTCGTACAGGGCGCGCGCCCCGCCGGCGGCAAGCGTCCTCACCGTCTCGGCATAGGCCGGATTGGTCAGCACATCGCCCGTCTCGACGCGCTCGCCGTCGGCCCCGATGAAATAGGCATTGGCCCAGGGCGAGCGTCCCTGCCCGCGCGTCGAGGCGATGAAGCCGCCCAGCCGGGGGCTGATCACAAAGCCCTCTTCGGCCAGCCGCTCGGC
>CAYNDG010000246.1:2513-2762 GCA_964395805.1 uncultured Brevundimonas sp. | reverse complement strand
AGGCGGTGACACCGCCGTTGCCTTCGCCGGTGCGCGCGTAGACCACCAGGGTCTCGGCATGGGGGGCGTTGGTGATCCAGAACTTGGTGCCGTTCAGGACGTAGCGGTCGCCCTTTTTCTCGGCGCGGGTTTTCATCGACATGACGTCGGAGCCGGAGCCGGCCTCGGACATGGCCAGCGAGCCGACGTGTTCGCCCGAGATCAGGCCGGGCAGGTATTTGCGCTTCTGCTCTGCGGTGCCCCAGCGGC
>CAYNDG010000246.1:0-2503 GCA_964395805.1 uncultured Brevundimonas sp. | reverse complement strand
GGATCTGGTTGACGCAGAGGTTGGAGTGGGCGCCGTAGCTGAGACCGATCGAGGCCGAGGCGCGCGAGACCTCCTCCATGGCCACGCAGTGTTCCAGATAGCCGAGGCCGAGCCCGCCCCAGTCTTCCTCGACCGTGATGCCGTGCAGGCCCAGCTCGCCCATTTCGGGCCAGAGGTCGCGGGCGAATTCGTTCGTCTCGTCGATTTCGGCGGCGCGGGGGGCCAGACGGTCGGCGGCCCAGCGGGCGGTGGTGTCGCGGATGGCGTCAGCGGTCTCGCCGAGGCCGAATTCCATGGATTGGGGGGCGTTGGGAATGCTCATGCCGAGCGGGTTAGCACCGATCCGGCAATCCGCGAAAGTCCCCGGACGCCGTGCGGCGTCAGGACGCCTCGTCCCCGCCGGGAAGGGCGGGCGTGTCGTCCCGGCTGCGGCCGAAGCGCAGGTAGAGATTGAGCGCCGAGACCCCGACACAGGCCGCCCCGATCACCGCCAGCACCCAGGCGATCATCGTGGTCTCGCCCATTGGCGACGGCTGGTCGACGGCGAGTCGGAAGGCGGCGGCCGAGGCGGTGCAGGCCGCGAGACCCACCCCACCCATGATCAGGAAGGCCCCGGTCTCGCGCCAGTCAAAACGGCGGGCCGGCTCTTCCGGCATTTCATGGACCAGCACGCCGGTATGGCCGCCGTCATCGATGAACAGGGGCGACTGGTCCAGCTGGAAGCCGGTGTTGCGGTCGGCCTCGGTCCAGACGGGACGGAGCGGCGCCGGCTCATCCACCGGTGAGGGTGGGGACAGCTCGAGGGCGGGCGCGGGTTCGGGCGCGGGCTGGACCTGGGGCACCGGGTCCGGCGGCGGAGCGGGTTCGGGCTCCGGCTCCGGCTCAGGTGCTGGCGGGGGGGCAATCCCGGGTTCCGCCACAGGGACCTCGGCCGCGGCCGCGCGCGTCAGAACCGGAAGCGGGCCGACCACCTGAACGGCATAGGCTGAATAGCGCAGCATTGCCGGGTCCATCGGGCGGGCCTGCGACGGGCCGGAGAGCGACAGGCTGAGCGGCTCGCCGGACGCTTCGGGATCGTTGTCCGCATCCGTCTGGCCGGGCGTGCCGACCACGGGGTCTGCCGGCGCGTCAGACTCGAGGGCGACCGGTCCGAAATTGGGAATGTTGACGGCGGGGGCCCCCGTCCCGGCGTTGTCGTCGTCCGCCTCGCCGAGGAGGACCGCAACGGCCTCTGCGCGAGCGTCGGGCATCGGCCCCGCTTCCGGCGCGGGCTCGGGATCGGGCGCAGGCTCGGGCGCAGGTTCGGGCTCGGGGACCGGCGGGGGCAGGGGGGCGGACAGGAGCGAGGCGAGGGCCACCGGCTGTCCCGGATCAGCCATGAACAGGGCCCGTTCGGCCGCGCGGCGACGCAGGCCGTCCTGCGGCGATGTCGGCTGGGGCCAGTGGACGAGGGCATCGGCGGCCTCGCCCGTCGCGCCCCGGGTCAGGGTCTCGAGTACGTCGGAGGCCAGGAAGGCCTCGAGCCCGACGGACAGGGCAAAGCTGGCCAGGGCATCGAACTGGTGGGCGTTGAGGGTCGGAATCCGTCCGTCGTCCATGGCGGTGTTCAGCGCCTTGACCACGGGAATCAGGTCGTACTGCAGCAACAGTTCCGCATCGGCCTCGCCGACGGTCAGACCCTCGCGCGCGGTCAGCCGGTGACCGTAGCCGATCACCCAGTGTCCATCGGCGTCGCGGGTGGCCGTGGCCCGAAAGCCCTCGAAGCTCTTGATGAGCACCACCCCCTCGCGGGAGACCTTCATCTTGTGTCGGATGGCTTCAGACACCGCAATTGACCCAAATCGAGACGGCGACGATCGCCGTATCCGTCTTCCAGCAAGGGGTGGGCCACGCCTGTCGACCTAGAGCAGGACGACGGTGGCGAGGCCCAGGAAGATCAGGAAACCAAAGAAATCCGTCGTCGCCGTGACAAACACGGCCGAGGAGACAGCGGGGTCAAACCTGAGCCGCGACAGGGTCAGGGGGGTCAGGACCCCCACGGTGGCCGCGACGATCAGGTTGAGGATCATGGCGGCCGAGATGACACCGCCGATCCGCCAGTCGCCGGACCAGAGGGCGGCCGCAACCCCGATCAGCGGGGACAGGATCAGGCCGTTGGCCAGGCCCACAGCCATCTCCCGCCAGAAGGTGCGGACCGCATTGGAGCTGTTCAGCTCTCGCGTCGCCAGGGCGCGGACGGTGACGGTCAGGGCCTGGGTGCCGGCATTTCCGCCGATGGCCGAGACGATCGGCATCAGCACTGCCAGGGCGATGATCTGCTCCAGCGTGGCCCCGAACCAGGAGATGACGCTGGCCCCCAGTACGGCAGTGCCCAGATTGACGGCCAGCCAGGGCACACGCCCGCGCACGATCTCGGGGATGGAGGAGCCGCGGTCCTCGTCCGACACACCGGCCAGACGCAGGATGTCCTCGCGGTTCTCTTCCTGGATGATGTTGACGATGT
>CAYNDG010000245.1:2351-2766 GCA_964395805.1 uncultured Brevundimonas sp. | reverse complement strand
CAGATTGGGGGTCAGGGTGGTGAAGGGATAGTCGGCAATCTTGGGCTTGGCCGCACTGCTGGCCGCCAGAAAGGTTGACTTACCGGCATTGGGCAGCCCGACCAGACCCGCATCCGCGATAAGCTTAAGCCGCAGCCAGATCCAGCGTTCGCCGCCCTCCTGACCCGGATTGGCGTGGCGCGGGGCCTGATTGACCGGGCCCTTGAAGCGCACATTGCCCCAGCCGCCATTGCCGCCGCGCAGCAGACGTTCACGCATGCCCACCCGGTCCAGATCGAGAAGGACCGTCTCCTTGTCCTCGTCCAGCACCTGGGTGCCGACCGGCACCTTGAGGACCACATCCTCGCCCTTGCCGCCGTGCATCTGCCGGCCCTGGCCGTGGTGGCCGGTCTGGGCCTTGAAATGCTGCTGATAG
>CAYNDG010000245.1:857-2321 GCA_964395805.1 uncultured Brevundimonas sp. | reverse complement strand
GTCCACCGCTTCCACGATCACGTCGCCGCCGCGCCCGCCGTCACCGCCGTCGGGTCCGCCGTTCGGGATGAATTTCTCGCGCCGAAACGAGACGGAGCCCGCCCCGCCGTTGCCCGAGCGAATATAGATCTTGGCCTGATCGAGGAACTTCATGCCCGGCTTATGACCCATGAGGGCGGCAAATTACAGGCGTCTTTAAGCGGATTGAAAGCGGTCGCGGCCAGTCTCCGCCGATCCGAAACAGGGGATCAGAATGATCTCGACCGCCTTCCGACTGCCCGAAGCCCCCTCCGGGGCGGTTCAATTCCCGGCTTCGTCGACTTCAGCGAAGGCCGCGGAGCCGGCCACGAAGCCCTTCGAAATAAAGACGATCTCGGGCAAGGAGCAGGCGCGGGATCTGGCCTACAAGCGGCTGGAGCGGGTCAAGGCGCGCATGGACGCGCTCAAGCTGATGGCGAAGATCGACCCGAAAACGGCCCTGAAACTGGCGGCAGAGCTGGCGCGGGAAATGAAGGGGGCGGTCAAGGCCTATGCCGAGGCGGGCGGCCGCAATGTCTCGACCGGCGATCTCGCCCTGATCCGCAAACAGGCCGCCGACGCGCTGGAGGCCCGCGATGCGGCGGCGGAGGCCGGGATCGACACCACGTCGATGGAGGCACAGCTCAAGGCGCTGGGTGCCCGCGAGGCGGACGCCATGGCGGACTATGGCTTCTTCGAAAAGGTCAAACAGATCGTCGCCGGGCTGAAAAAGGCCCGCCAGGACATCAGGGGCAAGGCGATCACCGCACTCAACCCGCCGTCGGAAGAGGACTGGAAGGCCGCTGATCGCGACCAGGCCGAACTGGAGCGCGAGATCGACAGGGCCGCCTCCGGCCCCGCCGTCTCGATCCGGATCTAGAGTCCTACTTCTCCCACACGCCGTAGGGGTCGGACCACTCCATGCCCATGGCCTCGGCCACGGCGGGATAGGTAATCTTGCCGCCCAGCACATTCAGGCCGCGCGCCAGGTGCGGGTCCTTCTTGAGAGCGTCGAGACCGTGGTCGGCCAGCGCCAGGCCGAACGGCAGGGTGGCGTTGTTGAGAGCTTCCGAGGACGTGCGCGGCGCGGCACCCGGCATATTGGCCACGCAATAGTGGACCACGCCATCGATCACATAGGTCGGGTCCTCGTGGGTGGTCGGCTTCGAGGTCTCGAAACAGCCGCCCTGGTCGATGGCGACGTCGACCAGCACCGAGCCGTTCTTCATCTGCTTCAGGTGCTCGCGCTTGACCAGTTTCGGCGCGGCGGCGCCGTGCACCAGCACCGCGCCGATCACCACATCGGCCTTCACGATTTCTTCCTCAATGGCGTTGATCGAGGAATAGCGGGTGATGACCCGGCCATCGGTCAGCTCGTCGATCTCGCGCATGCGAGGGATGGAGCGCTCCAGCACCACCACCTCGGCCCCCAGACCCAGCGCCATG
>CAYNDG010000245.1:0-809 GCA_964395805.1 uncultured Brevundimonas sp. | reverse complement strand
GCAACGCGGGCCGGGGCCACGCCGGGCACGCCACAGAACAGCAGGCCCATGCCGCCATTGTGCTTCAGCAGGGTCTCGGCCGCCGAGAACACAGCAATCCGGCCGGCCACTTCCGACATGGGGGCCAACAGCGGCAGACCGCCGTTGCGGTCGGTGACGGTCTCATAGGCGATGGCCGCGCATTTCGAGGCCAGCAGGCCCTTCGTCTGTTCCGGGTCGGGGGCCAGGTGCAGATAGGTGTAGAGGATCTGGTCCTCGCGGAGCATTTCCCACTCGGCCTTCTGCGGCTCCTTGACCTTCACGATCATGTCGCTGTCGGCAAAGACGGTCCTGGCGTCCGGGGCGATCTTGGCGCCCGCCAGCTTGTATTCGGCATCGGTGAAGCCCGCGCCGTCGCCCGCGCCGGTCTGGACCAGCACCGTATGGCCGTGGGCCACATATTCGCGCACGGCCGTCGGCGTCAGGCCGATGCGGTGTTCGTTCTTCTTGATTTCCTGGGGGACACCGACGCGCATGACCGTTTCCTCTGTATGGCGGGCGGGCGCTGCGGCCCGTTTCGGCGTGCAATCTAGCGGGGGCGGCGGCGCAGGTTCCTGTTCATTTTGCTGGGTGAACGACGTAAAGTCGCAGAACCTTGCTTATGGATGCCACATGAAGACCGTTTCTGCCGTCACCCTCGATGCCATCGATCGCAAGATGCTGCGCGCCTTGCAGGAGAATGGCCGCATCTCGAACGCCGACCTGGCCCGCACCGTGAACCTGTCCGAGAGCGCCTGCCTCAGGCGCCTGCGCGCGCGCGCGGCCGAGGG
>CAYNDG010000244.1:0-2789 GCA_964395805.1 uncultured Brevundimonas sp. | reverse complement strand
CATAGGACTCCAGCGTCGTGCGCCGCCAGATGCCCTTGGGATTGGTGGCGTCCTGCCAGAAATTGCCGATGCCGTCGCCGAGGAAGGACGGCGCGGGGATTCGGTCGGTGGCCGTAAGAATCGCCTCGGCCTGCTGGCGGAAGGGCTCATAGCGCGGGTCGCCCTCCAGCGTGGCCAGGGCGCGTTCATTGGAGCGGGCGACAAAGGCCATGGCCTCGGTGCCGT
This sequence comes from uncultured Brevundimonas sp., assembly GCA_964395805.1. Lineage (GTDB taxonomy): Bacteria > Pseudomonadota > Alphaproteobacteria > Caulobacterales > Caulobacteraceae > Brevundimonas. Next base: position 2,564 of record CAYNDG010000244.1, on the reverse strand, counting down.
CGACCTGTTCCAGCGCCAGATGATCATCCGCCGCCGCCACGCCCGCAGGCGACAGGTCCGCCGGAAAGTTCGGCATGGAGGCCTGGGCGACCGGCACGGAGGCCCCGGTCGGGTCCTGTGCCCCCGGCATTGTGCTGCAGGCGCCCAGCATCAGGGCGGGAATGGCGGCGGACAGGATCAGGCGACGCATTATGCAAACTCCGTCTTATTGATCCTCCCCCGTTTCTCAAGCTTCACGGGGGAGGATCGGGTGTCTCAGTCCATCAGGCGGCGGGTCAGATAGGTGTATTCCAGCGCCAGTCGCCGGGCCGTTTCGCGCAGGTTGGCCCCGGCGGCGTGGCCCCCGTCGGTGTTCTCATAGAACAGCACCGGATAGCCCAGCTCCTCCAGACGGGCGGCGGCCTTCCGCGCATGGCCGGGGTGGACGCGGTCATCCTTGGTCGAGGTGTGGATGAAGACCTCGGGATAGGGCTGGCCCGCGCGCAGGTTCTGATAGGGCGAATAGGCGGCGATCCAGGCGCGTTCCTCGGCGATGTCCGGGTTGCCGTATTCGGCGATCCAGCTGGCACCGGCCAGCAGCCTGTGGAAGCGCAGCATGTCGAACAGCGGCACCTGAATGACGGCGGCATTGATCAGGTCGGGACGCTGGGTCAGCATCGCCCCCATGAACAGGCCGCCCTGGCTGCCGCCCATGATGCCGAGGTGCGGCTGGCTGGTGATGCCGCGCTCGATCAGGTCCAGCGCGACGGCCTGGAAGTCCTCATGCGCGCGCTGGCGGTTCACGCCTTGGGCCGACTGGTGCCAGTTGGGGCCGAACTCGCCCCCGCCGCGCGTGTTGGCGACGACATAGACGCCGCCGCGCTCCAGCCACAGCTTGCCGACCGTGGCCGAATAGCCGGGCAGCATCGACACTTGGAAACCGCCATAGCCGTACAGCAGGGTCGGGTTGGACCCGTCCATCGGCATGTCCGAGCGACCGACGACGAAGTAGGGAATGCGCGTGCCGTCGGCCGAGACCGCCTCGAACTGGCGAACCTCCAGCCCCTCGGCATTGAATTTGGCGGGCAGGGACTTGACCACCCCGCCCTGGCCGGTCGTGGCATCCACCAGCCACAGGGACTGCGGGTTCAGATAGCCGGACACATTGACGAACACCCGGTCGCTGAGGCTCGACGTCGAGCCGACGCCGACGGTGACGTTTTCGGGCAGGTCCAGCCGGGTGCGGCTCCAGTCCGAGGGGTCATAGACATAGACGGCACCCCGGACATTCTCGAACAGGGCGACGACCAGACGGTTGCGGGTGGCCGAAACCCCCTCGATCGACTCGCGCGGACCGGGGCGGATGACCAGATGCGCCTGAACCGTCGGATCGGCCAGCCAGGCCGCCAGATCATAGGCCAGCACATCGCCGCTCTGGAACGCCTGCCCCGAGGGCGCGGTCCAGTCCTGATCGGTGGTGACGATCAGCTTGCCGCCGACCAGGGCGGTGATCCCGCCCTTCAGCGGCAGGGGCAGCTGGCGGGTCGAGCCGTCGGCATTCAGCTGCCAGGTTTCGCTCTCATAGAAGTTGATGCCGCGGTTGAGCAGCACGGCCTGAACTGCGCCGTCCGCATCGCGCAGGGTAAAGCCGCTGACCGAGACGTCGGTCTGCTGGCCCTCGAACACCACAGGGGCGTCCTCGATCGACTGGCCACGCGTCAGCAGGCGCACGGTGCGCGCATAGCCCGAGTCCGTCAGGGTGCCCTCGCCGAAGTCGCGCGACACCAGCAGGGTGTCGGCGTCGATCCAGCTGACCCCGCCCTTGGATTCCGGCAGGGTGATGCCGCCCTCGACGAACCGGCGCGTCTCGCGGTCGAATTCGCGCACGGTGACGGCATCCTTGCCGCCGTCCGACAGGCTGATCAGGCACATCCGCCCGTCCGGCGGCAGGCAGTTGGCGCCGCGCCAGACCCAGTTGGCGCCCTCGGAGGCGGCCAGGGCATCGACGTCGACAATTGTGTCCCATTGCGGGGCGTCGGTCGCATAGCTTTCAACCGTGGTGGTGCGCCAGATGCCGCGCACATGGGTCGCGTCCTGCCAGAAATTGTCGATCTGCTCGACGCCGCCCAGCCGGCGGAAGCCGGGCGAGGGAATGCGGTCGCGCGACTCAAGAATGGTCAGGGCCTGGTCATGCAGGTCCTGATAGCGCGGGTCGCCGGTCAGCACGCCGAGCGAGCGGGTGTTCTGGTCCTCCACCCAGGCGAGGGCACGCTCGCCCTCGACCTCTTCGAGCCACAGATAGGGGTCTTCGGCATCAGCAGGTGCGGTCATGGAGGGGGCAGGGGCGCTCTGGGCAAAAACGGGGGCCGCCATCAGCGTGAGCGGCAGGGCCGCGGCGAGGGCAGTCAGTGTGCGACGACGCATGGGCAGGGTCTCCGGTCGAGGGTGGCGCACCTTACCCGGGGGACCGGCGACGACAAGCCGTGGCCCGATTCATTACGGTTTCGTCATGAGGCGGGCGGGTCAGTGCTCATAATTGGGGATGCACAGCCCCTCACCGCAGGCCTTGCAGTGCACCGCGTCCG
>CAYNDG010000243.1:0-2805 GCA_964395805.1 uncultured Brevundimonas sp. | reverse complement strand
CGCGCCATGAACGCGGCCGACTCCGAGGCCGCCGGCCTGTCGGTCGATGCCCTGCTGAACTATGAGACGGTCAAGTCGTTCGGCGCCGAGACGCGGACCTCGACCCGCTATGACCAGGCGCTGACCACCTATGTGCAGGCGGCACTCAAGGCCAACAATTCGCTGGCCATGCTGAACGGTATTCAGGCCCTGATCATGAACCTCGGGCTGGCCATCATGGCCGTCATGGCCGGGTTCGAGGCGGCGGCCGGGCGGCTGGGCCCGGGCGACGTCATGGCGGCGGTGCTGATCCTGATCTCGCTCTATGCGCCGCTGAACATTCTCGGTTTTGCCTATCGAGAGATCCGGCAAGGCTTCATCGACATGGAAGAGCTGCTGAAGGTCACGCGCCAGCGGCCGCAGGTGGCGGATGCCCCGAACGCCCATGATCTGGTGCGGCCGGTCGATGCGCGCGGCGGCTGTCTGGCGTTTGAGGACGTCAGCTTCCGCCATGATGCGCGGGCGGGCGGACTGGAGGATGTGCGCTTCACCCTGGAGCCCGGTCAGACCGTGGCTCTGGTCGGACCGTCCGGGGCGGGCAAGTCGACCGTGGTCAAGCTGGCGCTGAGGCTGCTGGACCCGCAGACCGGTCGCGTGACCATTGATGGCGAGGATGCCAAGGCGGTCACTCAATCGTCCCTCCGCCGGGCGATGGCGCTGGTCCCACAGGATGTGGCCCTGTTCAACGATACCCTGCGCGCCAACATCGCCTTTGCCCGGCCCGGGGCGGGCGAGGACGACATCTGGCAGGCGGCGGAGGCGGCGGAACTGGCGACCTTCATCCGGACCCTGCCGAACGGTCTGGACACCAAGGTCGGCGAGCGCGGGCTGAAGCTGTCGGGCGGTGAGCGTCAGCGGGTCGGGATTGCCCGCGCCCTGCTGGCCGATCCGCGCATCCTGATCCTGGATGAGGCCACCAGCGCGCTGGACAGCCGAACGGAACAGGCGATCCAGAAGACGCTGCGAAAGGCCCGGGCCGGGCGCTCGACCCTGGTCGTCGCCCACCGGCTATCGACCGTGGCCGACGCCGATCTGATCCTTGTGCTGAAGGACGGGCGGGTGGTCGAGCGCGGCACCCACACCGAACTGGTGGCGCGTCAGGGCGGCGAATACGCAACCCTGTGGCGCAAGCAGACCCGCGGCTCGGCCCTGAAGGCCTAGCTCATGCGGCCGATGGCGTAGAACCGTTCGGCGCGCTTGCGACGCAGCTCCTCGGGCGTGAGACCCTTCAGGGCGTCCAGTTCCTCGGCCAGGACGTCGCCGACATTGGCGATGGCGGCTGCGCGGTCGCTGTGGGCGCCGCCGACCGGCTCGGGGATCAGGCGATCCACGATCTTGAGGTCCATGAGGTCCGGCCCGGTGATCTTCATGGCCATGGCCGCGTCGCGGGCCCGGGCCCCGTCGCGCCACAGGATGCCGGCGGCACCTTCGGGCGAGATCACCGAATAGATGGAGTGCTCCAGCATCAGCACGCGGCTGGCGGCGGCGATGGCGATCGCCCCTCCGGAGCCGCCCTCGCCGGTGACGGTGGCGATGGAAGGCACGCCCAGCGTCAGGCAGCGCTCGGTGGAGCGGGCGATGGCCTCGGCCTGACCGCGCTCTTCGGCCCCCAGCCCTGGATAGGCCCCGGCGGTGTCGACAAAGGTCAGGACGGGCAGGTTGTGCTGTTCGGCCAGATCCATCAGGCGGACAGCCTTGCGATAGCCCTCGGGCCGGGCCATGCCGAAATTGTGGGTCAGGCGCGTCTGGGTGTCGTGCCCCTTTTCCTGACCCATCACCACGACCGGGCGGCCCCGGAAGCGGGCGAGGCCGCCGATGATGGCCTGATCGTCACCGAACTGGCGGTCGCCGTGCAGTTCGACAAAGTCGGTGAACAGGCCGCTGATATAGTCGACCAGATGGGGCCGCTGCGGGTGGCGGGCGACCTGGGTCTTCATCCAGGGGTCCAGCTTGCCGTAGATCTTGCGGCGCAGCTCCCCGGCCTTGCGCTCGAGGCCGGCGATTTCGGAGTCGAACGAGCCAGCCGTTTCGGACAGCAGGGACAGTTCCTCGATCTTGGCTTCGAGGTCCGCGATCGGCTTTTCGAAATCGAGGTAGTGCGTGGCCATGAAGGCATCCTGCAGCGGGCGGAGACTTCGCCCCGGGAAAGGCGGCGGAACCTAGTGGGCCAAACGCCGGGGGGCAAGCCGGGTTCAGCGCTTCGGTGAGCGTACGCCGGACAGGGGATGGTTGTCCTGCACCACCCGTGAGAGGTGATCGCGGGCCATGTGGGTGTAGATCTGGGTGGTCGAGATGTCTGCATGCCCCAGCAGGGTCTGGACGACGCGCAGGTCGGCCCCGCCTTCCAGCAGATGGGTGGCAAAGGCGTGGCGCAACACGTGGGGCGTCACGCGCCCGCGCTCCAGCCCGGCATCGAGGGCGGCCTGATCGAGAAGCTGGGCGAAGCGGCGCGGGGTCAGGTGGCCCGAGGCCCCGGTCGAAGGGAACAGCCAGACGCTGTCCGGGGCCTTTGGCTTGCGCGCGGCATCGCGCACCGCCAGCCAGGCCTGTACCGCACGACGGGCAGCCGGGCCGATGGGAGCGAGCCGCTCCTTGCCGCCCTTGCCCCGGACGATCAGGTGGTCGGGATCGCGACGGAAGGGTTCGACTCTCAGGGACAACAGCTCCGAGACCCGGAGGCCCGAGGCATAGGCCAGCTCGACCAGGGTCAACAGGCGCAGGGCCGACGGACCGTCGCGGTCGGCCAGACGCTCGAACAGGCGTTCG
>CAYNDG010000242.1:0-2808 GCA_964395805.1 uncultured Brevundimonas sp. | reverse complement strand
GCCTTCATCGAACTGGCGCGCAGTGTGCACGCCGATCTGGGCATGGAGACGGCCTACATCTCGCTGGGCACCCGGCCGGAGACGCGGGCCGGCAGCGACGAGTTCTGGGACAAGGCCGAGGCCCTGATGGCCGAGGCTGCGCGCGCGGCGGGGACCGAGCCGGTGGTGACGGAAGGCGACGGCGCCTTCTACGCCCCCAAACTGGACTTCATCGTCAAGGACGCCATCGGCCGCGAATGGACCTGCGGCACCATCCAGCTGGACTATGTGCTGCCCGAACGTCTGGGTGCGGAATATGTCGGCGAGGACGGCGCCAAGCACCGGCCCGTCATGCTGCACCGGGCCATCCTCGGCTCGTTCGAGCGCTTCATCGGCATCATGATCGAAAACTATGCCGGGGCCTTCCCCCTGTGGCTGGCGCCGGTCCAGATCGTGGTCGCCACCATCGTCTCGGACGCCGACGACTATGCGAAACAGGTGGCCGCCAGGTTCAAGGCCGCCGGGCTGCGGGTCGAGACCGATCTGCGCAACGAGAAGGTCGGCTACAAGGTGCGTGAACACTCGGTCGCCAAGGTTCCGGTCATCGCCGTGGTTGGCAAGAATGAAGCCGAGGAAGGCAAGGTCGCTATCCGCCGTCTGGGATCGCAAGCCCAGGATATTGTGTCGGTTGAGGAGGCGATCCGTATACTGACGGAAGAGGCCACACCGCCCGATCTCAAACGGGGATAGTCTCGTCGGGGTCGGCGTCGGGCGGTGCGGGAGGCCGAACCGTGCCGATCCGGTCCTCGCCGCACAGCACATGGGCGGCGATGCCGCTGGCGTGGGTCGCGAGCAGGGCGGCGGCCTCGGCCAGCGCCCCGGCGTCGGTCCGGGCCATCAGCGGCTCGACGTGGGGCGTGCCCAGAACGTCGCTTTCGATGAAGCAGAAATAGGTCTTCACAGTTTTTCCCCTGTCCGGGGCAAGGCCGTAACATGCGATACAGCGCCGCTACGCCCGCCAGCTGACACAGGCATCCCCATCGGCCGCTGCGCGTTGCGCACCTCATGGTGCAGCTCCCTGACCCCACCGCCGAAAACCGTTTCCTCTCAACCCTGGAGCCCGGGGAAGGGGCCGCGCTCCGCCCCCTGCTGCGGCGGACGACGGTGACCGCCGACCACACCGTCGTCGAGCAGGGCGCCCCGGTCACCGAGGTCCATTTCCCGATCGACGCCCAGTTTGCCAACCTGCTCCGCTATCCCGACGGCCGGACCCTCGAGACCGCTGTCGTGGGCCATGAAGGCCTGACCGGTCTGGCGCCCTTCATGGCCGATCGGCCGTGTACGTGGGAAATCGTCTGTCGGGCTTCCGGGTCGGCCTGGGTCGCCAGTGCCCCGGCCCTGCGCACCCTGTCTCTGGAGCGCCCGCGCCTGATGCAGCGCCTGCTGCTCCTGACTGACCTGTATCAGACCCAGGCGGCGCTGACGGCGGCTTGTATCGCCCTCCATCCGGTCGAGGCGCGGATGGCCCGGTGGATTTTGACGGCCAGCGACCTCTCCCCCCACGGCACCCTGGTCTTCCGTCAGGAAGAGATGGGCCTGCTGATCGGCGCGCGTCGCACCACGGTCAGTGAGGCGGCCTCGCGCCTCCGGCGACGCAAACGGATCGCCTATGGGCGTGGCGTCATCCGCATCACCGACCGCGCGGCGCTCGAGGCCGAGGCCTGTGACTGTTACCGGATGCTGCGACCCCGCTTCGACGAATTTCTGGGCCGTCCCGACACGTCGTGAGTCGCCTGGCCGACACAGGAACCATGGCCTCAGGTGCCTGTTCTCCATGGTCTCACCCCAAGGAGGACACCATGGCCGAGAAGACCCTGAGCACCCTGTTCCACGACACCCTGCGCGACATCTATTATGCCGAGCGCAAGATCCTGAAATCCCTGCCGAAGATGAAACGGGCGGCCCAGTCCGAGCAACTGAAGGCGGCCTTCGAAAAACACGAGGCCCAGACCGAGGGCCAGATCGAGCGGCTGGAGCGCGTGTTCGAGATCATCGACAAGACCCCGCGCGGCAAGACCTGTGACGCCATCAACGGCATCCTGGCCGAGGGCGACGAGATCGCCGAGGAGTACAAGGGCAACCCTGCACTCGACGCCGGCCTGCTGGCTGCGGCCCAGGCCGTCGAGCACTATGAGATCACCCGCTACGGCACGCTGAAGCGCTGGGCCCAGGTGCTCGGCCTCGACGAGGCGGTCAAGCTGCTGGACGAGACCCTGCAGGAAGAGTCGCAGACCGACGAGGACCTGACGACCATCGCCGACGCCCGCATCAATGAGGCGGCGCTGAAAGACGCGGCGTAAAGACCCGACTGACGCAGGGATCGGGGCCGGTCGTCGGGACCGGCCCCGTTTCCATGTCTGGCGTCAGCCGCTGACGAAGGCCACGTTGAACTTGCCGTCGACATAGCCGCCGATGCCCCAGGTCAGCATCTGGCCGCTCTCGAAGAACACTTCATAGGTCTCGACGCGAGCCTCGCCCTCGCCCTCGGCGCTGACGAAGCCCATCTCGCGGATCGGGCCCAGCGATTGCAGGGCCGGGCCGATCGCGGCGATCTGTTCATTGCAGGCGGACAGCAGGTCGGCCGCCATCAGGTCTGCCGGGCATTCACCGTCTGCGGCCGAGGTGATCAGCCGGGTCAGCGAGGCGCTGTACTGGCCCTCCTGCGGCGCATGGGCTTCATGGCCGGCGTGGGCGTCCTGGGCGTTCGCGGCACCGGCCAGGGCCAGGCTGGCCACCAGGGTTGCCGTCATCAGCGAGAGTCGCATGGGG
>CAYNDG010000241.1:2225-2813 GCA_964395805.1 uncultured Brevundimonas sp. | reverse complement strand
AAGGGGGTCGAGCCGGACGATTTGATGCGCTTCGGCCTGATCCCCGAGTTCATTGGCCGTCTTCCGGTTCTGGCGACGCTTGAGGATCTGGACGAGACTGCCCTGGTCACCATCCTGACCCAGCCCAAGAACGCTCTGGTCAAGCAGTACAAGCGTCTGTTCGAGATGGAGAATGTCGAACTGACCTTTACCGATGACGCGCTCAGTGCCGTTGCGGGCAAGGCCATCAAGCGCAAGACCGGCGCCCGCGGCCTGCGCTCCATTCTCGAGGGCATTCTGCTGGAGACCATGTTCGAGCTGCCCACGTTCGAGGGTGTCGAGGAGGTGGTCGTCAATGCCGAAGTCATCGAGGGCAAGGCCCAGCCCCTTCTGATCTACGCCGACAAGAAGAAGAAGGCCGACGGCGCCGCCTGACGACCGGCGTGCGAGCGCTCCGTATCATTCTGGGCGATCAGCTCAGCGAACGGCTGAGCGCCCTGTCGGATATCCGGGGAGGTGACGTCATCCTCATGGCCGAGGTTGACGAAGAGGCGACCTATGTGCGGCACCACAAGCAAAAGCCCGCATGGCCGCCAGCACCAGCACGAT
>CAYNDG010000241.1:0-2215 GCA_964395805.1 uncultured Brevundimonas sp. | reverse complement strand
GCTGGTGCTGGCGGCCATGCGGGCCTTTGCCGACCGCCTCAGGATTGCGGGCCACACGGTCCGCTATGTGGCGCTCGACGATCCGGACAATACCGGCTCGATAGCCGGCGAGATCGAACGGGCCGTTGCCGAAACCGGGTGCGACCGCCTGATCCGCACCCGCTGCGGCGAATGGAGGCTGGAGCAGGCCCTCAACGCCGTGGCGGAGCGCCTTGGCGTTCCTGTCGAAGCCCGGGAGGATAGCCGCTTCATCTGCCCATCCGGTCGCTTCCAGACCTGGGCCCAGGGCAAACGCCAGCTCCGCATGGAGTTCTTCTATCGCGAGATGCGCCGCGAGACGGGCCTGCTCATGGACGGAGACCGGCCCGAGGGCGGCGAATGGAACTATGACGCCGAGAACCGCAAGAAGCTGCCCGCCGGTACCGCCGCGCCGCGCCGCACGCGTTTCCCGCCCGGCGAGACGACGCGGGCCGTCATGGCGCTGGTCGAGAGCCGGTTCCCCGACCATTTCGGCGATCTGGGCACGTTCGACTGGCCTGTGACCCACGATGAGGCCGAAGCCGCCCTGTCACACTTTCTGACGGATATCCTGCCGTCGTTTGGCGACTGGCAGGACGCCATGGCCCAGGGTGAGTCCTTCCTGTGGCACAGTCTTGTCTCGACGTCGCTCAACCTCGGTCTGCTGGATCCGCTGGATGTCTGTCGCCGGGCCGAGGCCGAGTACCGCAAGGGCCGGGTCCCTCTGAATGCCGTCGAGGGCTTCATCCGCCAGATCCTCGGCTGGCGGGAATTCGTGCGGGGCGTCTACTGGCTCAAGGTGCCGGAATATCGCAAACGGAACGCCCTGGACGCTGACCGGAGCCTGCCGTGGTTCTACTGGTCGGGCGAGACTGACATGGCCTGCGTGGCCGACGTGGTCAGCCAGACCCGCCGCCACGCCTATGCCCATCACATCCAGCGCCTGATGGTCACCGGCAATCTGGCCATGCTTCTGGGGGTCCACCCGGACGAAGTCGATGACTGGTACATGGTCGTCTTCGCCGATGCCTATGAATGGGTCGAGATGCCCAACACGCGCGGCATGGCGACCTATGCCGACGGCGGGATTGTGGGGTCCAAACCCTATGCCGCGTCCGGGGCCTATATCGACAGGATGAGCGACTATTGCGCCGGCTGCGTCTATGATGTGAAGGCGAAGTCAGGGGAGGGGGCCTGTCCCTTCAACCGTCTCTACTGGGGCTTTCTGGAGCGGAATCGGAAGGTCCTGCGAGACAACCCGCGGCTGGCCATGCCTTATCGCACACTCGATAAATGGCCGGACGAGCGCCGGGCGGCCCTGGTCAAGGAGTCCGAAGCCTGCCGGGAGGCCTTGGGCGCCTCCGTCAGGCGCTGATGCGGCCTGTGGGCGGATGAAGATGGCGTCTTGAACGCGGCACGCGAAGCGCCACATAGTTTCTGCAATGTCCGCCGAGTGTCGGGGACAGAAGAGCATTTTGCCTCATGCGGGAAATGCTCGGCAGGCCGGAGCAGTGATCCGGCCAGGAGAGTGGAATGTCCGAGACCAGAATCCTTCCCGTCCTGCCCCTGCGGGACATCGTCGTGTTTCCGCACATGGTCGTGCCCCTGTTTGTCGGGCGCGAAAAGTCGGTGCGGGCCCTCGACGAGATCATGAAGGGTGAAAAGCAGATCCTGCTGGCCACCCAAAAGAACTCGGTCGACGACGACCCGGGACCCGATGCCATCTATTCGATCGGCGTGCTGGCGAACGTGCTTCAACTGCTGAAGCTGCCGGACGGCACGGTGAAGGTGCTGGTCGAGGGCAAGGGCCGGGCCCGTCTGCTGCGCTTCACCGATCAGGCCGAATATTTCGAGGCAGAAGCTGAACCCATCTCCGATGAAGCGGCCGATGCCTCGCGCTCCGAAGCCCTGTCGCGCGCCGTCGTCGAACAGTTCGAGGGCTATGTGAAGCTGAACAAGAAGGTGCCGCCCGAGGCCCTCAGCTCCATCCCCCAGATTACCGACGCGTCCAAGCTCGCCGACTCAGTGGCCGCCCACCTGTCGGTCAAGATCGCGGACAAGCAGACGCTGCTGGAAACGATCGATGTCGCCGCTCGGCTCGAAGGGGTTTACGCCCTGATGGAGGGTGAGATCAGCGTGCTTCAGGTCGAGAAGAAGATCCGCTCGCGCGTGAAGCGCCAGATGGAGAAGACCCAGC
>CAYNDG010000240.1:0-2829 GCA_964395805.1 uncultured Brevundimonas sp. | reverse complement strand
CGTCGCATGAGCGACTTTCGCGGCTATGTTGCGTTCGAAACCGAAGAGCTGACCCGGGACGACCGGGCGCGCGTCGATGCGCCCTTTCTGTCGACCGGCCTCGGGAAGCCGCGGGTCTGGCGCGACGATGTCGCCGCCCTCGCCCATGCCCAGCGGATCGTGACGGCCGAGGATCAGGCCGAGCGCCAGCCGGTTGCGGACCCTGCCGGACGGGTGATCCTGTTCGACGGCCATCTGTTCGAGCCGGCGGAGATTGCCGGGGCCCTGGGCCTTGGCCCGCGCACTCCGGATTCCCGTATCGCCGCAGCGTGGTTCGACCGCCACGGCCTTGAAGCGCTCGAGGGCCTGAAGGGCGACTACTGCCTGGCGATCTGGGACCCGCGCGAGCGGCAGCTGCATCTGGTCGTTGCCCCGATGGCGACGCGGATCGTCTATTGGCATGCGCGGCCTAAGGGCTTCTGGTTTGCGACGACGCTGAGCGCCCTGCATCAGTTTTCCAGCGTGCCCCGGACGCTGGACCCGCTCCAGCTGGCCCTTCAGTTCACGGCGACGGTCGCCGACCCGGCCGACACGCTCTACGAGGGCATCCGTCTGGTGCCGCCGGGCACGGCGCTGACGGCGGACCCGCGGGGCGTGCGGGAACGGGCGTTCTGGCGGCTGGACACCCGCCGTCGCGTGACCCTGCGGACGCCCGAGGCCTATGCAGACGCCGCGCGCGCGCTTCTGGACCAGGCGGTGCGGCGGAGCCTGCGCAGCGCCCGGACGCCGGGTCTTTTGCTGTCAGGCGGTCTGGACAGTTCGGCGGTCGCCGCCTCGGCGGCCAGACTGCTCGATCCCGCGCCGCTCGAGACCTATACGGTCGAACCCCCGCCGGGTCAGGCGCTGGCCGCGCGGGACGGCTGGTACGACCGGGAGCGGCCCCATATCGACGCGCTGGCCGCCCGCTATCCCAATCTGAGACCGCATTTCTGCCATTCGACGGAGCCGGCGCAGGTCGAGCTGGATCCGACGCCCTTCTTCGTCACGGGGGGAAGGTCCCAGTTCAATGCCAACCACCTGGGCTGGTTCGACCCGGCCTATCGCCTGGCCCGGAAGCACGGGCACGCGGTGATGCTGACCGGCGGCAGCGGCAATATGACCCTGAGCTACAGCGGCCTGCGGGGCCTGGGGGACTTCGCCCGGCAGGGGCGCCTCGACAAGCTCGCCCGACTGCTGCCCGGTGCCGCCCGGTATCGCGGAAGGAAGGTCTGGCGCATGTTGAAGCAGGAGGTCCTGCGGCCGGCCCTGCCGCCCGGGCTGCGCGCGGCCCTGTGGCGCTGGCGGCATTCCGGCGAAGAGCCCTCCACGAAATATGCCGCCATCCGCTCGGACTTTGCCCGGAGGGTGGGGCTGGGAGAGGTGCTCGAGGCCCATGGCGACGATGGCCTCTACCTTTACACCACCGACAGCCGCAAGCTGGTGGTGCATCATATGGAAGCGCAGCGCGTGCGCACCCTCGAGACCATGCGCACGATACGCGCCTACCATGGCTTTGAAGTGCGCGACCCGTTCGCCGATCCGGACCTCGTGGCCTTCTGTCTCGCCATTCCGCGCGAGCAGTACCTTCTGGGCGGCGTACAGCGCAGCCTGATGCGCCGGGTGCTGGCCGACCGCCTGCCTGCCGCCCTGCTCGAGGAGCGGAACCATGGCCGGCAGAATCCCGAATGGTTCACCCGGATGACCGCCCAGCGCGAAAGTTTCGCCGCCGAGATCGAGCGGTTGGCCAACATCCCCCTGGCCGCCGAGATGATCGACCTGCCCCGCCTGAAAAAGTTGATTGAAGACTGGCCCGAGGATGCTGCCGCCGCAGAAGCCCGGCGCTTTCTCTATGCGCAGATGCTGCCGCGCGCCATTCAGACGGGTCGCTTCATTCGTTGGTGCGAAGGCAGCAACCAGTAGTCGAAGAGGACGCGCATTTCATGGTGGCACTGGACACGGTCGTTGTTCGCAACAGCGATGTCCTCGGCAGCGACGTCGGTGACGACACGGTGCTGATGGGCATCGAACAGGGCAGCTACTACACACTGACGGCGACGAGTCGCGTGATCTGGGAGCGGCTGAAAGCCCCGGTGCGGGTGCGCGACCTTTGCGCGGAACTGGCCGAGGCCTACCGGATGCCGCTGGAGACCGTGGAAGTCGATACGATCGAATTCCTTGACTACCTCGAGACGCAGCGCCTGATCGAGAGGAAACCCGCCCCCGGGGCAGCGGCGGACGAGGCCGGTGATTGAGGTCCATTCGGGGACGGGGGCGGACGGACGGATTTTCGTCAGATGCCCGTTGACCGGACCCGGAGCCTGCCTTATGGGTCCGCGCCTTCCCGGACGATATGTCAGTGACGTGTCGGCCCGAGAGCCCAGGTGGCGGAATTGGTAGACGCGCTGGCTTCAGGTGCCAGTGATCGAAAGGTCGTGGAGGTTCGAGTCCTCTCCTGGGCACCAGTTCTTCGAAACGGCGCTGCATCCTGACGATGCGGCGCCGTTCGTTTATGGTCCGGACGCAAGTGAACGAGCGGGACGCATGACAGTACATCTGCACAGGGGCGATCTGCCCGACGGTCTGGACCTCGGAGGCGTGGTGGCGGTCGATTCCGAGACCATGGGCCTGCGCTATCGGCGGGATCCGCTGTGCGTGGTGCAGCTGTCGGCCGGGGACGGCGATGCCCATCTGGTCCAGCTGGACCGCGAGACCTATGACTGTCCGAACCTGAAGCGGCTGCTGGCCGACCCGCAGGTACTCAAGATCTTCCACTTCGGCCGGTTCGACATCGCCATGTTCCAGCTGTGGCTG
>CAYNDG010000239.1:0-2842 GCA_964395805.1 uncultured Brevundimonas sp. | reverse complement strand
GCCCCGCTGGCCCATATGAGCTGCCTCCTGCTGGGCGTCGGTGAGGCCCGGGTGATGGGGGAGCGCATGCCCGCGACCGAGGCCCTGGCAACCGCAGGTCTTGAGCCCCTGACGCTGGGGCCCAAGGAGGGTCTGGCGCTGCTGAACGGGACCCAGTGTTCGACGGCGCTGGCCCTGACCGGCCTGTTCGCGACCGAGGACGCCTTTGCCGCCGCCCTGGTGGCCGGGGCGATGTCGGTGGATGCGCTGAAGGGGTCGGATGCGCCCTTCGATGCCCGCATCCACGCCCTGCGCGGCCAGCCGGGACAGATCGCGGTGGCCGGGACCCTGCGCGACCTGATGGCCGGATCGGCGATCCGCGACAGCCACCGGACGGATTGCTCCAAGGTGCAGGACCCCTATTCGCTGCGCTGCCAGCCGCAGGTGATGGGCGCGATCCTGGACCTGATGCGGTCCTCGGCTTCGGTGCTGGAGCGCGAGGCCAATGCGGTGACCGACAATCCGCTGGTGTTCGTCGAGGACGGCGACGTCATTTCAGGCGGAAATTTCCACGCCGAGCCGGTAGCCTTTGCCGCCGACCAGCTGGCCATGGCGCTGTGCGAGATCGGCAATCTGTCGGAGCGGCGGACCGCCATTCTGGTCGATCCCAAGATGAGCGGCCTCCCCGCCTTTCTGGTACGGGAATCGGGGCTGAACTCGGGCTTCATGATCGCCCAGGTGACGGCGGCGGCGCTGGTGGCCGAGAACCGCATGGTCGCCCATCCGGCCAGTGTCGACACGGTGCCGACCAGCGCCAATCAGGAGGACCATGTGTCGATGGCGACGCACGGAGCCCGGCGCCTGCTCGACATGGCCCGGAACACGGCGACCGTGGTCGGGATCGAGCTGCTGGCCGGGGCGCAGGGCCTGGACTTCCACCGCCCGCTCAAGTCCTCGCCCGCGCTGGAGCGGGCCTGGGCCATCGTGCGCGAGGCGGCACCCGAATATGCCTCCGACCACTATTTCGCGCCGGACATTGCACGGGCGACCGACGGGGTGACCGCCGGCCGCTACCGCGACTTTGTGCCGGGCCTGCTGCCGTCAGCGGCCTGAGGCGTCGAGGCAGTTCTGGCGGGTTGCGATGGGCGGATAGTCGCGCATCAGCTCATCGGTGGTCATGAGGGCGGCGCCATAGCCGGCGATCTCGTCGTCGACCTCATCCTGGGTCTTGCCGATAGCGGAGCCTGAGGCCCGGGCAGTGAGGGTCAGCTCGTAGTTTTCTTCAAGGTAGACCATCAGGTCATCGTCGCTGGGGTCCTGTTCCATCAGCATCAGCAGGCCGACGACGGCCACACCCGCGCACAGGGTATCAAAGTCGTACCGCTGCCGGGGATCTGTCGGACGCGTGAAGCGGCCGGGTGACGCGGAGGCGCTGCCGGCAGCACGGGCCGACGGCCCCTCGGTCACGCTCAGGCGGTAGGCGCCCCCTTCACCGGCTTGATAGCTGTTGGCGAGGATGAAGTAGTCGCCGCCTGACGAGGTGAAGGTCAGGCGGGAGTTGGTGCTGCCGTCATCGCGATCGTCGTTGGAGTCGCTGATCGGGGGCTGGCAAGCGCGGCCCGCGCCGAGGCCGATGAAGGTGTCGAAATCATCGGAGTCGAGGTCGATGGTGTAGGACTGGCCCGACCGGGTCGACAGGATGTAGCAGTCATAGTTGCTGCCATCGGACTCCATAATCGCATCGCTGGCGCTGAGCGTGCCGTTGATCGTCTGCCCCACGCGAATGCTGGACTGGGCCGAGGCCGTGGAGGTGACGGCCAGTACCGCCATCAGGGCCGTTGCGGCCACTGCGCCCGGGCGGGCCAGAATTTTCTGATACATGGAAAAACCTCCTTTGGGGGCGTCATGACCCCGGCGAAACACTGAAGAAGCCTAGCGGAACCGCGTTACCGGCGTGAAGCCGTTGGCCCGGTCGCAGTCTGCCACGGTGGTCAGATATTGAGACACCTGCTGCGGCTTGTCGTCGATGAAGCCGCCGAGGGCGATCAGAACAAAATTGCTGGAGGTGAAATCGATCATGCCGCGCTCGCTGGCCGGCATGCGGGCCGTGACCTGACGGTCGCGGGCCGCATAGTCGATCGTGCTGACATTGCCGTAGCGACGCACATTGGGCAGCACATCGCCCATGGCACGGTAGGCCCCGGCGCAGACATAGCCATCGGTGCCCCATTCGCTGACAACCTCGGGCAGGGCGTCCATGCTGCCGAGGCGCTCCTCGACCTCGGGCAGGCCGGCGGTCACCTTGATCCAGTAGTTGCCACCCTCGCCCGCATTGAAGGCATTGGCGCGGATCAGCAGGCGCGGCTGGGTAAAGGTGCCGCTGACCCGGGAGTTGGTGTTGTTGCCACTGTCGTCGTCGGCCGCCACGGTCGTCATGCCGTCGCCGCAGTCCCGGCCCGTCCCGACCACCAGAAAGGTATCGAAAAAGCCGCTCATCAGATCGATGGTGATCGGCTGGCCGTTGGGCTCGACCACCCAGCACTGATAATAGCTGCCGTCTGCAAGGCGGGGGGCATTGTCATCCAGGGTTCCGCCCGACTGCTCACCAACCGCGATGCGGGTCTGGGCCGAGGTGGCGCCGGCCGCCGCGACAAGGGCGAAGCCAACCGCGGTGGCGGTAACGAAGCGTGCGAGCATGGGAGTCCCTCCAGATCTGTGCAGGAGCCTAGGCCCGAAGCTGCGGCGAGGCTTCTGACGGAGTCTGACGCGACACGGGTCGGCGAAGGCCCGGCCATGCCAAAGCCCCTCTCGCCCGAGGGGCAGAGGTGATGGAGAGGCGGGCGGCGCGTGGGCCGGGGGCCCG
>CAYNDG010000238.1:1065-2848 GCA_964395805.1 uncultured Brevundimonas sp. | reverse complement strand
GGCGGGACAGGATGTCCGCGCCGTCCGGCGTCGCGCTCCAGTATCCCGCGATGGTCGCCGCCAGCCCCGGTGTATGTTCCCACCGCCCCACCGCCACGATCGCCCGGTCCTGCTCGGGCGCGTCCAGCCGGGGATTGAGCGCATCCGGCACCACCCCTTCCGGCAAGCGGCGCTCGCGTACCCCACGCAGGTCGATGGTCTGAAAGCCGAATACGCCCCATTCCTGGACCGCCACGTCGACAATCCGCCGCCGCGCCCACTCGGTCGGCCCCACACGACAGCCCGACTGCACGATCCGCATCGACCCGCGCCGCCCTGCGACCCGCTCGGACGGCGGGATGACGTCGAATGTCTCGCGCTGCAGCCGCTCCGCGCTCTGCGCTGCGACCGGTTCCGAGATGATCAAGGCGAGCAGTGCGCCCAATGTCCGGATCAAACCGCCGACCTCACATCGGTCCGGCCAAAGTCGCCCTTGAACAGCAGCGGTTCCCCCGTTTCCCTGGCCAGGGCATAGGCAAAACAATCGCCGAAATTCAGGCGGGCCGGATGGTTGCCCTTGCCGAACTGCCGATAGGCCGCACGCGCCGCCTGCGCGGTCTCCGCATCGACAGCCACAATCTCGGCTTCAATCGAAAGAAGCAGGAGGTCAGCGTCCTTTGACGCCTGCTCGTCCTTCCAGCCGTCCACGACCATGCCGAACTCAAACGCCGTGACGGCGGAAACTCTGACCTGTTCGTCCAGTAATCGAGTCAGGTATATCGCGGCCTCGGGCTCGCCCTTCACGACCGCCACGAGTGCCGAGGTATCCACAATCAAGCGGGCAAACCCGTCTCAGGATCATAGAACTTTGCGGTGGGGTCTTCCGCTGCGAAGAATTCAGGCGGCGCCGCCTTCCTCATCCGCTCCAGGATGGCCTCAACGTCCTCTCGCGTCGCCTTCTTCGTCACGGGTTCCGGCTCACGCGCCAACTGCTCGCGAAGCGCATAGGTAACCACCCCCGTCAGGCTATCGCCGCGGCGACGCGCCAGTTCCTTGGCTAAACGATGGGTTTCAGGATTCTTGATGTTCAGCATGGTAGAAAGCAGTCTACCACGTCCGGCCCCGTCGTCACAGCGCGGCGCACTGCACCGTCAGCCAGTCCAGCACCGCGCCGTCCAGCAGCGGCCCGACCTTGGCCAGCACCTCGGCGTGATAGGCGTCGACATAGGCCCGCTCGTCGGCCGTCAGCAGGGCGACGTCGATCAGTTTGCGATCCAGCGGCGCCAGCGTCAGCTGCTCAAAGCCGTGCATCGGCCGCTCGCCGCCCTCGATGGCCTCGGGCGGCGTCACCACCTGCAGCGTCTCGATGCGGATGCCCCAGTGGCCTTCGCGGTAGTATCCCGGCTCGTTCGACACGATCATGCCGGTCAGCAGCGGCTGGGTGTTGACCGCCTTGGCGATCCGCTGCGGCCCCTCGTGGACCCCCAGATAGCTGCCGACGCCGTGGCCGGTGCCGTGGTCATAGTCAAAGCCCTGCATCCATAGCGGCAGCCGCGCCAGCGCATCCAGCTGGTGCCCGGTCGTGCCTTCGGGAAAGCGCACCACGGCCATGGCGATATGGCCCCTCAGCACCAGGGTAAACATCCGCCGCTGATCGTCCGACGGCTCTCCAACGGCAACCGTCCGCGTCACATCGGTCGTGCCGTCCAGATACTGGCCGCCGCCATCCACCAGCAGCAGCGAGCCCTTCTCCATCCGCCGGATGAAGGAGTCCGGACGGCTCCAGGGCACCGTGCTGGTCGAG
>CAYNDG010000238.1:0-1055 GCA_964395805.1 uncultured Brevundimonas sp. | reverse complement strand
CACAGGCTTGTAGTGCGGCAGGGCCCCGTTCGGACCGGCCCCCGCAATGGTGTCAAAGCTCAGGTCCATCAGGGCGCCCGTACCCTCCCGGAACTGCTCCAGCTTTTCGACCACGACCCGCTCGTCGGGCAGGGTCTCCTGCGCCTCGGTGTCCAGCCAGTGAAGGAACCGGGCCAGCGCCGCCCCGTCCCGGATATGGGCCTGACGGGCGCCCTCGACTTCCACCGGATTCTTGACCGCGCGCGGCAGGGTGCAGGGATCCTGGCCGCGTACCACGGTTCCTCCGGCGGCCTCGACCCGGTCGAAATACCAGGCCGCGCTCTGGCCCGGATCGATCAGCACCGCGCGTCCCGTCGTCTCGTCCAACGCCGCAGCCAGAGTGTCCGGATGCTCCAACGTCACATCCTCGCCCAGCCAGCCGGGCAGTTCATTCGTCACCTTGGCCGGATCGAGGAACAGCCGCGCGCGGCCCTCGACGTCGATCAGAGCCTGTCCGAGCGGCAACGGAGAGCGGATCACATCACCCCCACGAATGTTGAACAGCCAGGCCACCGACGTTGGCGCCGTCAGCAGCGCCATCTCGGCCCCGGCGTCAGCGATGGCCTTGCCGATCCGGGCGCGCTTGTCGACCGCGTCCTCGCCCGCATAGTCGATGGGATGCGGCACCACCGGCGCCTGCGGCTGGGCCGGGCGCTCGGCTCCCCAGGCCGCGTCCAGCGGATTGCTGTCGACCGGCTTCAGCGTCACACCGGCGCGCTTCGCCGCGTCCTGAAGCCGCTTGAGCGCATCCGGGCTGTGCAGGCGCGGATCATAGCCGACGACCGAGCCCTTGGCCTGTTCGGCCAGATAGCAGGCCACCGCCGTTTCATTGAAATCGCGCAGCTCGAACTGGCCCTGATCCACCTGGGCCCTGACCTGCACCGTATAGCGGCCGTCTGCGAATACGGCGGCCCGGTCCTTCATCACCACGCCGGCCCCGGCCGAACCGGTAAAGCCCGAGATCCACGCCAGCCGGTCATTGGCCGCCGGCAGATACTCATTCTGGTGCTCGTCCT
>CAYNDG010000237.1:0-2855 GCA_964395805.1 uncultured Brevundimonas sp. | reverse complement strand
CCCAGCTCATAGTTGAGGGTCTGGCGCGTCTGGCCGTCGGGGCCGACCAGCCAGATGGCGAGCGAGTGGTTCATCGTATAGGCCTCGCCCTGGCCCGAGCGGCTATAGAAGACGTCATAGGCGTCGGCGGCGGCGGCCACCTGTTCCGGGGTGCCGGTCAGGCCGATGACGCCCTCGGGAAAGCCGTCTGACGACAGATAGTCCTTCATCGCCTGCGGCGTGTCGCGCTCGGGGTCGATCGAGACGAAGATCATCTGCAGATCCTCGCCGTCCGGCCCCAGCTCCGTCTTCAGCGCCTGAAGGAAGGCGAGGGTGGTCGGGCAATAGTCCGGGCAGTAGGTGAAGCCGAAGAAGACCAGGCTCCATTTGCCGTCCAGCAGGGTCTGGTCGACGGTCTCGCCGTTCTGGTTGACGAGGGTGAAGGGTCCGCCGGCGGTCGGTTGGCCCTCAACCCCGGCCTCGATCGCCCGACCGGCGGTGCCCCCGCGCGGCTCGCCCCGGCCCTGGACGACGATCAGGGTGATGAGCGCCAGGGCCGCAGCCATGCCGAGGCAGACAGCAGCGAGAACGATCACGGTCTTGCGGGGCATGCAGCCTCCTTCTCGATTGCGGCGTCGGAACGTCTCGCCCCGGGGTCCGGGAGCGGTCTATAGAGAGGATGTGAACGCGATTGAAGCGGATAAAGGGCCGCATGGGCCCGGACTGAAAGGCTGGCGCAACCTGCCGAGGCGGAGCCGTGGGCTGTCGCTGCGGACCCTCATCATCCTGCGCTGGATGGCGATTGCGGGCCAGAGCGCCACCATCGTCGTGGCGACCGCCGGGTTTCATTTCGACCTGCCGCTGTGGCCGTGCCTGACGGTCATCGGCGCCAGTGTGATCATGAACCTGCAGGCCACGCGGCGGCTGAAGCGACCGGATCCGCCGGTGGCCGACGGCGGTCTGACGGCGGCCCATCTGGGGTTCGACATCCTGCAACTGACGCTGTTGCTGGGGTTGACGGGCGGGCTGCAGAACCCGTTCTGCCTGTTGCTGGTGGCCCCGGTCACGGTCGCGGCAGCCTCGCTTCCGGCGCGGCAGGCCATCGTGCTGGGGCTGATGGTGCTGCTGGCGACCGTGGGGCTGTTCTTCTGGGCCATGCCCCTGCCCTGGCAGGCGGGCACGGAGCTGACCCTGCCGGCGCTCTACCGGTTCGGGATTGGCCTCGCCCTGGTGACCGGGGTGGTGTTCACGGCCGCCTATGCCTGGCGCGTCGCGGCCGATGCCGAGAAGCTGGAACTGGCGCTGACGACCACCCAGGACGTGCTGCAGCGCGAGCAGAGGCTGGCGGCGCTGGGCGGGCTGGCCGCCGCCGCCGCCCACGAGCTGGGCACACCGCTGGCGACCATCCAGGTGGTGGCCAAGGAACTGAAGCGGGCCTTTCCCGCCGATGCCCCGGCGGTCGAGGATGCGGCCCTGATCCTTGAGCAGGCCGAGCGATGCCGGCTGATCCTGAAACGGCTGTCGCAGCGGCCGGAGGACGGAGACGCCCTTTATGACGATGTGGCGCTGAAGGCGCTGCTGGAAGAGGTGGCGGCGCCGCACAAGGGCTTTGATCTGGAGTTCCGTATCCGGGTCCGGGTGGCGGACGGATCGCCGCCGCCACGGATCCGGCGCCTGCCCGAAGTGATCCACGGCCTGTCGACCCTGGTCGAGAACGCCGCCGACTTTGCCACCCGGGAGGTGAACCTGACCGCCTCGGTCGACGCAGGCTGGATCGAGATCGAGATCGCCGATGACGGGCCGGGATTCTCGCCCGACATCCTGCCCCGGCTGGGCGAGCCCTATGTGACCTCCCGGCCCCACGGCAAGGCCCGCCGGGCCCTGGCTGCCCAGATCGCCGCGGCGGCCATGCCGAGAGCAGGGCGACGGGGAGGCAGGGGCCGCGATCCGGCCCCGGCGGAATCCATCGCGCCCAGCCAGGGCGGCATGGGGCTGGGCTTTTTCATCGCGCGGACCCTGCTGGAACGCACCGGAGGCAAGGTGACGGTGGGGGCGGCCTCGACGGCCCGCGACCGGCCGAGGGGCGCCCGGGTGGTCGTCCGCTGGCCAAGGCCGGCCCTGGAGCCGGTCCAAGTGTCGCAGGATGGACCTGCATCTTGACGGCAGGCGGGCCCGTAACGACGTGATCGGAACTGGAGACAGATGATGACAGACACTGACCCCCGCATCGCCCGGCTGGACGATCGTTCGTTGCTGGTGCTGGACGACGACAATGCCCTCAGGACCCGGATGGGCCGGGCGCTGGAATCGCGGGGCTTTGAGGTCACCACCGCGGCCTCGATCGCCGAGGCCCAGGCGGCCCTGGGCGAGCGGGTGCCCGCCTTTGCCGTGCTGGACATGCGGCTGGAGGACGGCAACGGCCTGAAGATCGTCGAGGCGATCCGCGAGCGGCGCGAGGATGCGCGCATCATCATGCTGACCGGCTATGGCGCCATTGCGACCGCCGTAGCGGCGGTCAAGGCCGGCGCCGTGGACTATCTGCAAAAGCCCGCCGATGCCGATGATGTGGTCAAGGCCCTGCTGGCGACCGGCGATGCGCCCGAGCCGCCCGACAATCCGATGAGCGCCGACCGGGTGCGCTGGGAGCATATCCAGCGCGTCTATGAGCTGTGTGACCACAATGTCTCGGAGACGGCGCGGCGGCTGGGCATGCACCGCCGGACCCTGCAGCGCATCCTGGCCAAGCGGGCGCCGCGCTAGGCGGAAGGTCCTGCGCCCGGACCATCCTCGTCCGGCACCTCGAACCTCGGCCGGGAGTCTTTCGTCAGAAGGGCGTCGATCAGGGCTGTGCCGCCGACCACCGCCGAGGCCGGCGC
>CAYNDG010000236.1:0-2889 GCA_964395805.1 uncultured Brevundimonas sp. | reverse complement strand
CAAGCGGGCCGTCCTTCAGGGTCTCCTGATCGATGACATAGCGACCCGATACGATCCGGCTGGTGATCGTCACCGTTGTGTTGGGGCTCTGCGTAAAAGATTGGGCATACATGGCCTCGATCTGCGCCCGACCGGACATGACCACCGTGTCCGGGTGGTCATAAAGAATGGCATCCGGAGCATAGAAGGCGGCAAAGGCCTGGGCGTCGAGGGCCCGGTACGCCTCCAGCTGGCGCTCGATGACGGCGACAGGATCACAATCGAAGATCATCGATCCACCTCGCCGAACACGATGTCGAGCGAGCCGAGGATGGCCGATACGTCCGCCAGCATGTGACCGCGGTTCATCCAGTCCATGGCCTGCAGGTGACGGAAGCCGGGCGCCGAGATCTTGACGCGGTACGGCTTGTTGGTGCCGTCCGAGACCAGATAGATGCCGAACTCGCCCTTGGGCGCCTCGACCGCCGCATAGACCTCACCCTCGGGGGTGTGGAAGCCTTCGGTATAGAGTTTGAAGTGGTGGATCAAAGCTTCCATCGACCGCTTCATCTCGGCGCGGCGGGGCGGGACGATCTTGTTGTCCTCGACCATCACCGGCTCACCGGGGCAGTTGCGCAGCCGGTGGATACACTGCTCCATGATGCGGACCGACTGGCGCATCTCTTCCATGCGGCACAGGTAACGGTCCCAGCAGTCGCCGTTCTTGCCGACGGGCACGTCGAATTCCAGCTCGGCATAGCACTCATAGGGCTGCGACTTGCGCAGGTCCCAGGCGATGTCCGAACCGCGGATCAT
The DNA here is from genome assembly GCA_964395805.1 of uncultured Brevundimonas sp. Lineage (GTDB taxonomy): Bacteria > Pseudomonadota > Alphaproteobacteria > Caulobacterales > Caulobacteraceae > Brevundimonas. Next base: position 2,094 of record CAYNDG010000236.1, on the reverse strand, counting down.
CACCCCGGTGAAGCCCCAGGCCAGGGCCTGTTCCTTCGACACCACGCCGATGTCGACGTTGCGCTGTTTGAAGATCCGGTTCTCGGTGACGAGCGAGTCGATGTCCTTGAGCGCTTTGGGGAACTCCTTGCACCAGCGGTCGATGTCGTCGATCAGCTGGGGCGTGATGTCCTGATGAACGCCGCCCGGACGGAAATAATTGGCGTGCATACGCGCGCCGCAGGCCCGCTCATAGAACACCATCAGCTTCTCGCGCTCTTCGAAGCCCCACAACGGCGGGGTCAGGGCGCCGACGTCCATGGCCTGGGTCGTCACGTTCAGCAGGTGCGAGAGAATCCGCCCGATTTCCGAGAACAGCACGCGGATCAGCTGGGCGCGGTACGGCACGTCCAGCGCCAGCAGCTTTTCGATGGCCAGGCAGAAGGCGTGTTCCTGGTTCATCGGCGCGACATAGTCCAGCCGGTCCAGATAGGGCACGTTCTGAAGATAGGTCCGCGCCTCCATCAGCTTTTCGGTGCCACGGTGCAGCAGACCGATATGCGGATCGACCCGCGTCACAAGTTCGCCGTCCAGCTCCAGCACCAGACGCAGCACGCCGTGGGCGGCCGGGTGCTGCGGGCCGAAATTGATCGTGAACTTGCGCTCGTCCATCTCGCGCGCATGGGCGGTCCGGCCGTCGTGCTCGACAGGCATATCGTCAAAGACGGATGTCCCGACCGTCGCCGGCGCCGTGGTTTTCAGGTCGTCAGCCATCCGACATATCCTCGTCGCGGGTCACGGTCTTGCGGGTCAGCGCGACCAGCCAGCCGAGCGCCAGGGTCAGCACCCCCATGCCCGACACCGCCGCGGTTGAAATCTCCCAGTCGCCGGTCAGGACGGCAATCGCCAGCGGCGTCGACAGCAGTACCGCCGAAGCTCCCAGAAGGGCGCTTTGCAGCTCGCCCGCCGACAGCCGCCGGATACCGGCCCCGACCGCGAGGCACACGACGGCGATCATGATCGATACCCCGAGCGTCTGAAGCTGGCCCTGCGGGATTTCCGGCGCACGCGTGAACCAGCCCGTCAGCCGGGCTCCCAGCGTGAACAGGAAAGCGGTCGAGAACGTCACCAGAAAGAAGGATGAGGCTGACCGGATGGCGGTGCGGGTCATCAGGGTCATGCCTTGCCCGGCGCCGCCTTCTCGTCGCCCGGCAGGACCGGTGCCGGATAGTCGGCCCCTTCCCATGGAGACAGGAAGTCAAAGTTGCGGAACTCCTGGTTCAGCTTGACCGGCTCATAGACCACCCGCTTCTCGGCCTCGTCATAGCGGACCTCGACGTAGCCGGTCATGGGGAAGTCCTTGCGCAACGGATGCCCCTGAAAGCCGTAATCGGTCAGGATGCGGCGCAGGTCAGGATGGCCCGAGAAGAGGATGCCATACATGTCGAACGCCTCGCGCTCAAACCAGTCGGCGGCCGGATAGACTCCGGTGACACTCGGCACCGCCGTCGCCTCATCGGTCGAAACCTTGACCCGAACCCGTGCATTCCGGGTCAGGGACAGCAGATGGTACACTACCTCGAACCGCGCCTCGCGGTCCGGATAGTCGACGCCACAGACATCGAGGAGCTGCTGAAAACCGAACCGGTCGCGCAGCACCGTAAGCGCCTCGACAATCCCGTCGCGGTCCGCGACCAGATTCAGCTCACCGTGCGCGACCCAGGCCTCCACGCCCAGCTCGGCGACCATCTCGGTGCCCAGCGGTGTCAGCGCCGTCTCGATCTCGGCAAGGGCTTGCAGCGCGCTCATCGGTCGATGGTCCCCGTCCGGCGGATCTTCTTCTGCAGCTGCAACAGCCCGTACAGCAGCGCCTCCGCCGTCGGCGGGCACCCGGGCACGTAAACGTCCACCGGCACGATCCGGTCACAACCGCGTACAACGCTGTAGCTATAGTGATAGTACCCCCCGCCGTTCGCGCAGCTGCCCATCGACAGCACATAGCGCGGATCCGGCATCTGGTCGTAGACCTTGCGCAGGGCCGGGGCCATCTTGTTGGTCAGGGTGCCGGCCACGATCATCAGATCGGACTGGCGCGGGCTGGCGCGCGGGGCCATG
>CAYNDG010000235.1:0-2914 GCA_964395805.1 uncultured Brevundimonas sp. | reverse complement strand
ACAAAGCCGCCGTCCCACGGCGCATTGCGCGCCACATGCGGCTGGCCGGCATAGGTGATGCGCAGATCGACCGACTGCCCCTCGCTGAGGCGGCTCGGCAGGGTGATGGTCATCCGGCCTTCGGGATTGACCCAGTCCCCCGGCGACAGCGGCCGCCCGTCGATGGCGACTTCCGACACATCGAACCGGGTATCCAGTTCGACCACCAGCCGGTCCAGCGGCGCCGTGGCGGTAAAGGTCAGGGTGGCAACGCCCTCAATGGCCCTTTCGTCCGGCATCACCTTGATCGCCAGATCGGCCACGTCGAACCGCATGGCCAGCTGTTCCGGCGTGCGCGGCCCGCCCGTGTCCATGGTAAAGGCGGTCGAGGTCCGCTGTTCGCCCGCCTCCTGCGCCAGCACCGGGGCGCTCGCGCCAAAGCTCAGGCCAAGCGCGGCCATCGAGACCAGAAGGGGGCGGAACGATACGGTCACGGGCGTCTCCGGCATCACTGTCACAGGAAGGCCGGACCTTAGACAGCGGACCACAAAAGAAAAGGCCGGTGTTTCCACCGGCCTTTCCGAAATCGGGCTGCTCCGCAGGGATCAGGAGGCTTGCTGCTCCGCCAGCTTGGCCTTCACCTGGCGCTTGATGCGCTGGGCGGCGGTCGACAGCTTCTCGTCGCGGGCCTTGACGATGAAGGGGTCCAGGCCGCCCTTGTAGTCGAGCGTGCGCAGGGCAGCGTTCGAGATCCGCAGGCTGAAGGTCTGGCCGAGGGCCTCCGACGCGACCTTGACGGTCTTCAGCGACGGCAGGAACCGGCGCTTGGTCTTGATGTTCGAGTGGCTGACCGAATGGCCGACCATCGGGCCGATCCCGGTGAGTTCGCAACGACGCGACATGGACTGATCCTCATGGGCGCCCGGCATCAATGACGTCAGGCACGAAAAACAGGTGCACGCGAAACCCTGTCCCGCGCGAGAGGCGGTCGTATAGAGGAGGACGGGGCCGGGCGTCAAGGCCGGGATCCGGGGTTTCCTGCCGGCCGGGTGGCGACCCTGATCGCAGAATTACAGTCCGTTCAGCCGCTGTTCAATTGCCGCCACATAGTCAGGGCATATATCCACCCCTGAGCTTTCAGAGAGGGCTGACATGATGACCAACCAAGGCCGCACCCGATTCCTGACTCGCATCCTGCCGATCGCGGGCGGCGCCCTGGCGCTCGGTATGGCGATGACCGTGCCGTCCTCGGCGACCTCGCCCCAGGCGACCGGCACGCCGCAACCCGGCTATTGGGAATATACCACCAGCGCCCTCGGCGTCCGCGACACCGAGACCAAATGCGTCCGCCCCAGCGAGATCAACCGCTTCTTCAACGGCCTGTCGACGCGGCGCTGGACCTGCACCTATCCGGTACGTGAGGTCGGTAACGGCCAGGCCCGCTTCGAAGGCACCTGCCGCGATCCCAAGAACCGCAGCGTCCGCGTGCGACTCAACGGACCCTATGCGCCCGAAAGCTTCCGCTTCAGCGGTGGGGCCCAGCTGGCGCGCGGCACGCCCTACATCCCGGCCAGCATCACGGCCCGCCGCATCAGTGCCACCTGCCCGGCCGGTGCCGAGTATTTCTGATCAGAGCGGCGCGGACCTGGCGACCACAAAGGTATGCGTCTCGCCGTCCGCGTCGATCAGGCTGACATATTCGCCCGGGACGAAGCGCTCCTCGCCAAAGCGAAAGCCGGTGGCGTCGGGCGCATCCTCGGGGGCCAGGTCCAGCAGCCACCGGCCGCCGGGACCCTGACGCAGGGTGCCGGTGGCGACGGTCTGATTGCTCTCGAAGCGGCGCACATGCAGGCGCCCGGCCTGATCGCGGCAACCGGCCGGATCCAGCCTGCCGTCCGCGTCCAGAACCGCGACGATGTCCCAGCCGTCCTGCGGATTGCCGGCCGGGGCGCCCGGCTCACGCGCCAGTTCCAGACGGATATGGGTCAGGGTCGAGGTCATCGGATACTCCTGCGGGGGGCGAACGCCGTCCGCCGTTGCTGACATGCTCCATATTGCCGAACGTATGCCGCCCGCACCTTGATCCACGTCAAGGGTCGGGCGAGGCTGTCGCGCTCGACTGCTGCAATCGCCGCCAAGGATGTTCCCCATGCCCCTGCGCCTGACCGTCGCCTTCCTTGCGGGGCTGGTCCTTGCCGCCTGCTCAACCGCTCCGGAGGCGCCGCCCTCCGCCCGCGAGGCCGATCCCGGCGCCGTTCTGCGGGGCGAGAGACTGGCCGGCGAATACTGCGCGGCCTGCCATGCCGTGGGCGTCGGCGGGGCCAGCCCCATGGCCGAGGCGCCGCCCTTCCGCACCCTGCACGAGCGCTATCCCGTCACCTTCCTGCAGGAAGCCTTGGCGGAAGGTCTCGTCACCGCCCACCCCGCCATGCCTGCGGTCGAGCTTGATCCCGACCAGATCCGCGACCTGATCGCATATCTGGAATCACTCGAGGCCGCCTGAGAGCGCGCACGAAAAAAGGCCCCGGATCGCTCCGGGGCCTTCATTCATCTCAGCCTGTCGCCTGTGATCAGGCGGCTTCGGCGGCGGCCGGGGCCGGCGGGGCCTTCTTGGCGCTCAGCGACTTGGCCAGCAGCTCGACGGCTGCCTCCTTGTCGATGCGGTTGGCGGCCGCGACTTCGCGGGCCATGCGGTCCAGGGCCGATTCGTACAGCTGACGCTCCGAATAGGACTGTTCCGGCTGGGTGTCGGCACGGTGCAGGTCGCGCACCACTTCGGCGATCGAGATCAGGTCGCCCGAGTTGATCTTGGCCTCATATTCCTGGGCCCGGCGCGACCACATGGTGCGCTTGATGCGGGCGCGGCCTTTCAGCGTCACCAGGGCGCGGCTGACCACATCCTCGGCGGCCAGCGAGCGCAGGCCGGCGGTCTTGG
>CAYNDG010000234.1:0-2931 GCA_964395805.1 uncultured Brevundimonas sp. | reverse complement strand
TGGGTCCCCCGGTCTGCGCCGCCTGCGGCGGCTTGCCGGAGGATGACGAAAGGGGAAGGGCACCGGCGCTGCGACGGCTCACGCCGAAGGAGACCACCGACCCTCATCCGACCGCTTCGCGGCCACCCTCTCCCATCGGGAGAGGGAGTCAGTATTGCGCAGGAAAAGGCCCGCTGCGCCGCCCTCCACCCCGACGACAGTGCGGCCTACACCGCCTGCAAACAGGCCTGGACGGATGCCGTGGCGGCGGAGGCGGTAACGGTCAACCGGCGGGGACTTCGAACACTTATCCTCTAGTCGGCGGCTGTGCCACCGATCTCGCGATTCGGCGGCAGGACAAAAAGCGGAAATTCGGGTGACGGCAACTGATCGACATGTACTTCAACATGACGGCGTCTAATGCCCGGCCTCGATTTGCAGCACAGAGAAAATGCCACCGCTGATCCGCAAGGGCACGCTTCTTCGTCGCTGATGCCTAAGGGGTGCGCCTCATACCTGTAGGTCCAGTCCAAGTCCCAGTTTGAAAACGGATGAGCGATGAGCCGAAAAACATACTCAACGAGATGATGCCGGTCTGGATCGTCCTTCCACGGATGTACGACAGAGTATTTTTGAACAGGTGCGTGGACGAGTGACACCCCTAAAAATTTGATATCTCGGGCTATTCGGTGACAAACGCGACCGCCATATACGCGTCCGATTTTGTGCCCGCAGTGAATGTGCGGTGAAATGCGTCGGTCACATATTGAACACGTCTCGTGCCCGACATGGAATTCGGGGCTTAGAAAGACAGAATACGGGTAGGTGGATTGCCAGCGATGCACCAAAGCCTCGAGCCACAAGACGTTTAGATCTACCAGGGCGTAGGCGGAATTTTTCCTCAGATCGGCGACAACAATCTCGGCACGTTCCAAGGTGCACCACGCTTGGAAAAATCGCCTCTTAGCCATGTCGCGCATCGCTTGGAGGTACAGCGAGACCGCTGACGCATATGCACCCAAGTACCAAGCTTGGTTTTTCTCCAGCTCCGACGAAAAGGGAGAACTGATCAGTGACTCTGAGAAATCCTCCACCCCCCGCCAAAACCTTGGTGAACGTCTTAGTCGGTTATCGCTGATGAAGTTCGCAAAAGACTGGATCAATCTCGGACCTTATCGACTTTCGGCAGGCATCTTTCTACCTGACCAAGCACTGATTCTGGCATGTCTTCTGCTGGCCCGGAATAATCGATCTGGATGCATCGACCAGTTTCGCCCTCAGCAATTATAGTTAGTTCAACGATGTCATCGGGCTTTTTGTCCGGCAGGAGATTGTTGATCTGCTCAGAAAGCACGTTCACTAAAATAGGAGCGGCGACGGCACTTAAGAATATGACCGGGAACCGCCAAACCTTTGAATGAAGGGCAATTTCCGAGTAACCAGATGCCGGCTCGAAAAACGCGATCGGGGTGTCTGAAGGGAGAGCTTCACGCAGTTCGTGGAGAATATCCGTTGTGCCCTGCGGATAGATCGCGGGAACGCCTTCTCGAAAATCCTCCCAAGGGAGCACGAAAATCTTCGCCGCAGAAATCCCCGCGGCCGCGCCTTCATCGCGCCATGGCCTGTCTCGCCAGTAGGAGCGAACTTTATCGGTCTCCGAGGTGGAAACGGAAAACAGCTTCTTCGTAAGTGCCCCGGTGTCCATCGTCTCTCGCGCTCCAGTTATTGGCTGATTCTCGTACTCTTAGTGCACCCTTGCCTTGCCGATCTCCAGCCCGTCGGCCCCGGCTGACACGGCGATGACCGACCCGTCCTCGATCTCGCCCGCCAGCAGTTTTCTTGCGATCGGGTCGACCAGGTCTTTCTGGATGACGCGTTTCAGGGGGCGGGCGCCGTAGACGGGGTCGTAGCCCTTGTCGGCGAGCCAGGCGGCGGCGGTGTCGTCGAGGGCGAGGGTCAGCCGGCGGTCGGCCAGCAGTTTTTCGAAGCGCTGGAGCTGGATGCGGACGATGCCGCCCATCTGGGCGCGGCCGAGGCGCTGGAACAGGACGATTTCGTCGATGCGGTTGACGAACTCGGGCCGGAAGTGGGCGCGGACGGCCTCCATCACCATGGGGCGGACGGCGTCGACCGTGTCCCCCTCGGCCTGATGCGCGAGGGCGTCGGAGCCGAGGTTGGAGGTCATGATGATCAGGGTGTTCTTGAAATCGATGGTGCGGCCCTGGCTGTCGGTCAGGCGGCCGTCGTCGAGCACCTGGAGCAGCACGTTGAAGACGTCGGGGTGGGCCTTTTCGACCTCGTCGAACAGGACGACCTGATAGGGGCGCCTACGGACCGCCTCGGTCAGGGCCCCGCCCTCGTCATAGCCGACATAGCCGGGAGGGGCGCCGATCAGGCGGCTGACGGCGTGCTTTTCCATATATTCCGACATGTCGATGCGGGTGATGGCGGCCTCGTCATCGAACAGGAATTCGGCCAGCGCCTTGGTCAGCTCGGTCTTGCCGACGCCGGTGGGGCCGAGGAACAGGAAGGAGCCCAGCGGGCGGTTGGGGTCGTTGAGGCCGGCGCGGGCCCGGCGGACGGCATCGGAGACGGCGGCCAGGGCCTCGTCCTGACCGACCACGCGGCGGGACAGGGCGTCTTCCATGCTGAGCAGTTTTTCGCGTTCGCCCTCGAGCATCTTGTCGACGGGCACGCCGGTCCAGCGGGAGACGACGGCGGCGATCTGTTCGGTGTCGACCACCTCGGGCGTGAGGGGGCCGGCCTTGTCAGCCTCATTGGCTTCGGCCTCGTCCAGCTGGCGCTCGATCTGGGGGATCTGACCATAGGCGATTTCGGAGGCGCGGCCGAGGTCGCCGTTTCGCTGGGCGGTGACCAGTTCGGCGCGCAGGCGGTCCAGGGTTTCGCGCAGCTGGGCGCCCTGACCGACCTTGTCCTTTTCCGCCTTCCAGC
>CAYNDG010000233.1:0-2959 GCA_964395805.1 uncultured Brevundimonas sp. | reverse complement strand
CAAGGGCCGCCGCATCAGCCCTGGCCAGCTCGCCCGAGGCGCGGTCATAGTGTTGTTCGATGCGCGAGGAGCTGTCGCTCAGCTTCTGGCCGATCTCGTCCAGCGCCTGGCTGGACCGGCGCTCGGACTCGGCGATCCGCTCGCTGAGGCGATCGGAAATGCGGCCGATCTCGGTGCCCAGTTTTTCGAGCGCCAGCGCATGGCGATCCTCGCTGGCAACCAGCCGACGCTCCATGCCCTGGGTCTTGATCTCCAGGTCGCGCTCCAGCCGGTCCATGCGGGCCGGGCTGTCGATCTCCATCTTCTGGACCCGACCGTTCAGGTTCCGGGCGATGCGCAGCACCTCACGGCCCATGGCCTCTACCGCCTGGGCCGAGCCCTGCTCGGCCTGACGCAGCTGGTCACCGAGGGCGGCCACCGCGCGCTCGATCCGCTCCATGCGGTTTTCGGACTGGGCCGCGTCCAGCCGGTGCATCATTTCGGTGCGGCTGGCCTCGACCTGACGAGTCAGGGCCTCGGCCAGTTTTTCCAGACGACCGTCGAACCGCTCGGCCGGATCGACACTGCGGCCCTGCACCTCGGCGCGCGCCTCGGCCAGACCCAGGCGCCGGTCCAGCTCGGAAAAGGCCCGCTCCAGCCCGCGCAGCGCCTCGCCCGTCTGGGCCTGGGCGGCGTCCAGCCGGCGGCCGACGTGTTCCAGAATCTCGACACCGCGATTGGCCTCGGCGGTCTTTTCGACCGCATCCAGCCGCTGGCGCAGCTCATGCGTTCCGATCCGCTGGCGTTCCTCGATGTCATAGAGGCGGCTGGACAGGGCGCCGATGGCGGTCTCGGTTTTGGCAAAGCCCTCGGCCATGCCGGGGCCGGTCTCCTGTTCGAAGCGGCGCAGGCGGCGGTGCCCCTCGCGCAGCTCCTCGGCCATGTCGTCGATGCGGCGGGCCACTCCACTGTCGCGCCCGTCCTGGGCATCCAGCCGGCGCATCAGTCCGGCGACGGCCTGATCGACCCCCTGGATGGCGGTGGTCGAGCGCCGCTCGGCCGCCTCCAGCCGCTCGGCCATCATCTCCACCGTGGCCGACAGGCGCTGGACCGGATCGTCACCGCCGACGCCATAGGCGTCGTCCAGACGCCGGCTGCGGTTGCGACGCTCCCAGGTGTCGGCGGCATGGCTACGGCGTGGCAGGGGGACGATGCCGTCCTCGTCGTCGCCTTCCATGATCATGGAATTGAGCCACTCGCCCAAGGTCATCCCTGAACGGCGGGCAAGGTCCTTGGCGACTTCGCGAGCCTTGGGGTCTATCCCCTTAACGCTCCACGGCGCGGCTGCGCTCACTGATTCGCCTCCCGACCTTTAGGCATTGACGCTACTGATCCAGATCAGGGGTGTAAACGTGTGGTTAACCCCAAGATATAGAGACGCCGCCATCTTCCTGTGGACATCCGGCCACGCCGCCGCCCTCGGACGTGAATTTGTGAACAGACACGGTTAACGCCTCGTAAAGATTAACCCTCTGGTAAAGACCGGGCCCCCATGTCGCTGATCCCGTCCCTTCTCTGGCTGGCCGCCGTGGTCGCCTTCGGCCTGTTCGCCGGATGGCGCGGCGCGCGCCCGCCGGACCTGATCCGCGGCCCGCGTCTGGTGCCCTGGCGCTTCCTCATGGTGGTGTCGGCCGCGGTCGCGATTGCCCTCATCGTCCATCTGGTATGGCTGGCCACCGGCCGCAGCTGAACGGAACCCCCGGCCGTTCTCTCCTGTTCTCTTCCCGTCCCCGGAACAGGAGTAACCGCATGTCCGATACCCGTCTCAGCCCCGCCGATGCCGAAATCGAATTCTGGCGTCACCTGAAAAAGTCCAACACCGGCATGCTGGGGCTCGACCGGCCCGGCTATCACAGCCAGCCGATGACCGCCTTCCACGACGAGGAGACGGATACGATCTGGTTCTTCACGCGTGACGACACCGATCTGGTGCGCGATGTCGGCACCGGCGCCCCGGCCATGTTCACCTATGCGGCGAAGGACCAGCATGTGTTCGCCTGCATCCACGGCACGCTGACACGTCGCCATGACCCCGAGAAAGTCGACCGCTGGTGGAACCCGGTCGTTGCCGCCTGGTATCCGGAGGGCAAGGACGATCCCCATCTGACGATGCTGCAGTTCGCGCCGGGCGACGGCCGCATCTGGGTGGCCGACAAGGGCACCTTCAGCTTCGCCTATGAGATCCTGAAGGCCAACATCACAAAGACCACGCCCGACAGCGGTGGCGTCGCCGACGTCGATCTGGGAGGCACCCGCTGATGGACGAAATCCGCGCGCATCTGAAGGCGTTTCGAACCACCGACTGGTTGATCCTGATCGCCGTGGCCCTGATCGGCTCGGTGATTCTGGACGGCCTGATCGGCCTGATCGTCGGCGCCATCGTCGGCTATCTGGGCATCCTCGCCTGGCACAAGGGCACCTTCGGCAAGCGCCGGGAGCCGCCGGACGAGCCCCGGGCCTGAGGCTCAGTCCGCCGCGACGAAGGCGGCGATTGAGGTGACATCGTCATTCGTCAGATCACGCCAGTTGCACAGAATGTTCAGCTGCCGCGCCACGGCGGGATTGTCTGTCGCCCGCTCGGCGTCGTCATCCAGACGCGTGGTCCGTGGGTCGTGATGTGGGCTGTAGTCAATCCGCGCGGTCCGTTGTCGCGTGCCCGCTTCACAGTCCCAGCGCGACAGCCAGAGGGTATAGCGCCGCTGACCCCGAGGCTGGGGCGGGACGGCGACATAGGTGGCGCGGAACTCACGAGACACATCTCGGGGTACGCTGTCGAGATTCACTGCGACACGCAGATTACCCTCGCGCCCTGCGTCGACCCAGCCGTAAGTCGGGGGCGCCAGAAGCTCCAGCAGCAGAATTAACGTCGCGGCCCATATTCCCATGTCAGCTCAGTCCGCCGCGACGAAAGCAGCTATCG
>CAYNDG010000232.1:0-2973 GCA_964395805.1 uncultured Brevundimonas sp. | reverse complement strand
CAGATCCTCGCCCAGGGCTTCTCCGATGCGGGTGTCCCGGTGTTCTGCGCCGATGTGAAGGGCGACCTGTCGGGCATAGCGGTGGCCGGCACGCCGAATGAGAAGCTGGTCGCCCGGGCCGAGGGCATGCAGCTGACGCTGACGCCGCGCGCGGCGCCGACCGTCTTCTGGGACCTGTATGGCGAGGCGGGCCACCCGGTCCGCACCACCGTCAGCGAGATCGGCCCGGTGCTGATGGCGCGCATGCTGGGCCTGAATGAGGTGCAGGAGGGCGTGCTGTCGGTCGTCTTCCACGTGGCCGACACCGAGGGCCTGCTGCTGCTCGACCTCGACGACCTCCGCGCCCTGCTGGTCCATGTGGGCGAGAACGCCGAGCGGATCGGGCGCGAGGTGGGCCATGTGGCCCCCGCCTCGATCGCCGCCATCCAGCGGTCGCTGCTGCAGCTGGAACAGGAGGGCGGCAAGGCCTTCTTCGGCGAACCGGCGCTCAGGCTCGAGGATCTGATCCGCACCAGTCTGGACGGGCGGGGACAGGTCAATGTGCTGCATGCCGCCCGGCTGATGAACAGTCCGAGGCTGTATTCGGCTTTCCTGCTGTGGCTGCTGTCGGAGCTGTTCGAGCAGCTGCCCGAGATCGGCGACCCGGAAAAGCCGCGTCTGGTGTTCTTCTTCGACGAGGCCCATCTGCTGTTCGACGACACGCCCAAGGCCCTGGTCGACAAGGTGGAACAGGTGGTGCGCCTGATCCGGTCCAAGGGCGTGGGGGTCTATTTCGTCACCCAGAACCCGGCCGACATCCCCGACAGTGTGCTGAGCCAGCTGGGCAACCGCATCCAGCATGCACTTCGGGCCTATACGCCCTCTGAGCAGAAGGGGTTGCGGGCCGCCGCGGGCAGTTTCCGGCCCAATCCGGCCTTCGATACGACCGAGGCCATTCCGGCGCTGGGCGTGGGCGAGGCCGTGGTCTCGACCCTCGATGAAAAGGGCGCCCCCTCGATGGTGGCCCGCACGAAAATCCGCCCGCCTGACAGTCGCCTCGGACCGGCGACCGACGCCGAGCGCGCTGCCGTCATGGCCGCCAGGCCGGTGCGCGGCGTCTGTGACACCCCGGTCGATCGGGAATCGGCCCATGAAATCCTGACCGCCCGTCGCGGTGAGGCGGATCAGGCTGAGGCCGAGGCGAAAGCGGCCGCAGACAGGGCAAAGGCCGATGCGCTGGCGGCGAAGGAGGCTGAAAAGGCTCGCCTCGCCCGCGAGAAGGAAGAGACCCGCATCCGCCGTGAGGCCGAGCGCGAGGCCCGCGCCCGCGCCCCGGCCCGTCGCTCGACGCGGGAAACCCCGCTGGAGGCCGCGACCAAATCCGTCCTGCGCACCGCCGGCTCGACCCTGACCCGCGAAATCCTGCGCGGCGTGCTCGGCGGGATGCGGCGGCGGTGACGGAAGAGCCGCACATCACAATCGGACCGCTAGAGGTCTGGATCGCCGGCCGACGGTTTGAGGACGTCAGTGGCTACCGGGATGGCAATTGGCTGGTTGTCCGAGCGGAGGTCCGCTCGCCCGGCTCGGTTGTCTCCTGCGAGGGCGCCTGGATCCATTGCGATGAACTCCAGACCTTTCTGGAGCAGCTGGATGCCGCCCATCGCGCCTTGTCGGGCACGGCCCGCCTCCAGTCGCTCGAACCCCATCTGAAAGTCGTGGTGGCATTTGGATCCCTCGGCCACGCCGGTCTGACGATCGAAATCACCCCGGACCCCGTCAGCGAGCAGCACCGCTTCCACGACAGTACCGACCAGACCTATCTCGAGAAAACAATCCGCCAGATCAGGGCAGTGCTTGCAGAGTATCCGGTCGTCGGTACACCACCTCCTGAACATGGGCCTTCGGAATCGGGCTTCGTCCGGATTGCCTCGTCACTGGCCGACATCCTGTTCGGCAAGAAGGTCGACCCGTCCTAGCGCGGCACCAACCGCCACATCCTGAGGGGGTGGCGAACCGCGCCCGCTTCGGCACCCGCCGCGTCGCCCCGGCCCATATAGAGGTCAGCGCGCACCGGGCCGCGGATGGCCGAGCCGGTGTCGAGGGCCATGACCAGACCGCGATAGCTCGCGCGGGCGCCGACCAGATTGCCGCCGTCGGCCTCGATCCACACCGGCTCGCCATAGGTCCAGTGGGCGGGGTCGACGGCGATGGCGCGGCGTTCGGGAAGGGGAATGCCCGCCGCCCCGGCCGGATGTCCGCCGTCGTCGGGGTCCATGCGGAAAAAGATGTAGCGAGGATTCAGCGCCATCACCGCCCGGGCCTCGGGGCCCCGGTGGGCCGCCAGCCAGGCCCGGATGGCGTCGCCCGAGGTGCCGTTGGGCGGCAGCAGGCCCTGATCCGCCATGGGCCGGGCGATGCCGACGAACGGATGGCCGTTGTCGGCGGCATAGGCGGCGCGGGCGCGCGATCCGTCGGCAAAGGTCAGATAGCCCGAGCCCTGGATCTGCAGGAAGAACAGGTCTTCGGCCCGCATCCAGCCGAGGACCGGATAGGGGGCGGGGTTGGCCTCGATCATCGTCCGGTCCGGTAGCGGGTCCCCGCGTCGCCAGCCGGGCGGGGGCGCCAGCACCGGCGCGTCATAGTTGGCATCCGGCACTCGCCGCGCCTCATACTCCGGTGCAAAATAGCTGGTCAGCAGAGCGCGGGACGGTTCCGGGGCGATGGCCTCGACCGCGACGAACAGGTCTTCGAAAAAGGCTCGCGCCTCGCTGGGCGTCACCCGCCCCCGGGCAAGAAGCGTGCGGGCATCGGCACAGGTACGCTGGGCCGCCTGGCCTCGATCGACCCCACAGCCTGCGCCATAGGCGGTCAGCGCCGTCAGATGATCTTCCTGGTCCCAGCCAGGCAGGGCGGTGATGGCCATGGCGCCCGCTGCCGGCGGCGGCGGCGGGGGCGCGGGTCGGGTGACCGGAGGCGGCGGCCCCGGCTGCGGCG
>CAYNDG010000231.1:0-2999 GCA_964395805.1 uncultured Brevundimonas sp. | reverse complement strand
ACGGTCAGCAGATTGACCGGGGCGGCAATCGTCAGCCAGCCGGCCAGCAGCATCAGCGGCCAGGCCGTCAGCCAAAGTTCGGGGTCCTTGCGCCCGAGCGCGCGGATCTGGCGGGCCTTGAGCAGCAGGGGGATCAGGATCACCAGCAGGGAGGCGAAGATCAGGATGATGGTGGTGGTCTCGGCATCCAGCGCGGCGGCCACGACCCACCAGCCTATGCCCAGCAGGGCGCCGACGGCGGGCCAGCCCAGCGCCTCGGTCAACGGGCGGCCTCGACCCTGCGGCAGCAGCTGGAACACCGCATGGGCGAACAGGCCCAGATAGATGAGGCCCCAGATGGCGAAGGCATAGCTGGCGACCCTCAGCGTCTCGTCGCTGTCGGCCGAGAATTCCGCCGGGCTCTGGCCCCAGCCGATGGCGGTCTGGGAATAGCCGATAGCGATGGCGAAGATCACCGCCGACAGCAGGATCAGGCGGCGGAGGAGGGCGGTCGAGAGGGCGTCGGGCGTTTGCATGACGGCATTACGCACCGGAACGGCAAAGGTTCAATAGCGGGGCGCTATGCCGCGTCCAGCACGCTGCGGAACAGGGTGGCGCCGTCGGCGGAGCCGAGCTCGGCCTCGAAGGCGCGGTCGGGGTGGGGCATCATGCCCAGCACATTGCCGCGGGCGTTCTGGATGCCGGCGATGGCATTCACCGAGCCATTGGGGTTGTCGACATAGCGGAACACCACCTGGCCCTCGCCCTCGATGCGGGCCAGGGTCTCCGGGTCGGCGAAGAAGTTTCCGTCGCCGTTGCCCTGGGTCATGATGACCTCGGTCTGGTCCTGATAGCCGGCGGTGAAGCGGGTGTTGCGGTTGGCGATCTCGAGCGAGACCGGCTTGCAGACGTATTTCAGGCCGGCGTTCTTCAGCAGGGCGCCGGGCAGCATGCCGGCCTCGCACAGGATCTGGAAGCCGTTGCAGATGCCGACCACGGCGACGCCGTCATCGGCGGCCTTCTTCACGGCCTGCATGATGGGGGACAGGGCCGCCATGGCGCCGCAGCGCAGATAGTCGCCATAGGAGAAGCCACCCGGCAGGACGATCAGGTCGAGGCCGTCCGGCAGGGTGGTGTTCTGATGCCAGACCATGTCGACGCGCGCGCCGGTCGATCGCTCGACGGCGACCTTGCAATCGCGATCACAGTTGGACCCGGGGAAGACGATGACGGCTGCGCTCATGGCGCGGGCGTGTAGCAGGGTTCGCGGGTGTTGTCAGGACCGTCGGTGCCCGCTGCGGGCTGACAAGAAAACCCGTGGCAAGGATGTTCAAAGCCTGCTTCAATCCGCCCCGACCTGTTCCAACCGGACCCGAGGGTAACATGCGCCTTCTTGCCCTGATCACTGTCATTGCCCTGACTTTCGCGGGGACCGCCCTTGCCCAGGCGCAGATGTCTGTGCGCGAGTTCAATCAGATCGCCGCCAATGCCCCGAGGGATGCTTCTGCGTTCCTGAGGCCGTCGGTCCGGCGCGCCGCCAATGCCATACAGGGCGCCTTCGAAGCGGCGCGGGCCGAAGAGGCTGCGGCGCGACGGGCCGGGCGCACGCCGCCGTTCTGCATGCCCGAGCGGGTGCGTCTGTCGCCGGACGAAATCGTGGCGCGCATGCGGGCGGTCCCGGCAGCCCGGCAGAACCAGACGCTCAACCAGGCTGTTCGCAGCTGGATGGTCGAACGCTACCCCTGTCGCTGACGCCCGCCCCGGTCGAAGCGCTCGCCGGACATGACACCATGATCCGCACGGTCGTGACTGCAGGCCTGGTCCTGGCGCTCGGCGCCTTCCTGCTGGCCTGGCTGGAGATGCAGAGGGCCACGCGGCTGCTTGCACCGGATGCCTATGTCGCGGTGGTCGCGGCCCTGTTCGCCATCGGCGGACTATGGCTGGGCTGGAAGGTGGCGACGCGTCGGCACGGACCCGACTTCGTCCGCAATGAGGCTGCGATCCGCTC
Organism: uncultured Brevundimonas sp.; assembly: GCA_964395805.1. GTDB lineage: Bacteria > Pseudomonadota > Alphaproteobacteria > Caulobacterales > Caulobacteraceae > Brevundimonas. The sequence continues at coordinate 1,012 of CAYNDG010000231.1, read as the reverse complement.
GCTGGGACTTACGGGGCAGGAGATGCGTGTGCTGGCGGAGCTGGCGTCCGGCCGCGCAAACAAGGAGATCGCCCGCGTGCTGGGCCTGTCGCCCAATACGGTGAAGACGCATCTGGCCCATCTGTTCGCCAAGCTGGGGGCCGGCACCCGCACCGAAGCGGTCGGGCGGGCACGGGATCTGGGACTGATCCCCTGAGCGGGTGATTCTGTCGAATTCACCCGTTCGGGTGATAGGCGGCCGCTCGATCCGGGCGCAGGGTGCAGGGGTTACATCAGCGGGGAGGCCGTCATGACGCGTATCATCTTCACCTACGGGCTGGTTGCCGGCCTGATCATCATCGCCGGGATTATCGGCACGATCGTGCTGGCGGGTGACCAGCCGCACGGCAATGTCTGGCTGGGCTATCTCATCATGCTGCTGGGCATGTCGGCGGTGTTCATGGGGGTGAAGCGCTACCGCGACCGCGAGCGGGGCGGGGTCATCCGCTTCCTTCCGGCACTGGGCGTGGGGTTGGCGATCGCGCTGGTGGCGTCGCTGGCCTATGTACTGGTCTGGGAAATCTATCTGGCGATGACCGACCATGCCTTCATGGATCAGTATATTGCCGCGACCCTGGAGGCCCGCCGCGCAGAGGGCCTTTCCGGTGAGGCCTATCGCAAGCTGGAGGCCAGCTATCGCGAGATGGCCCTGGCCTATCAGTCGCCGCTGTATCGCCTGCCGATGACCTTTGTGGAGATATCCCCCGTGGGTCTGCTGGTCTCGATCGTCAGTGCCATCCTGCTTCGCAACAGCCGCTTCATGCCGGCGAGGGCCCGGGCATGAGCGCGGACTTCGACGAGGTGTTCCAGGCGCTGCGGTCACGGATGCTGACGCATGCGGACGGCCTGCGGGTAACGCGCGACGCGCCCGGCGATCTGGTGGTGAGAACCCCGGCCGTGGACGCGAAGGGCGAGACGGGGTGGTTCGGGACGGTGACCGTGAAGAAGAGCTACGTCGCGGTCCATCTGCTGC
>CAYNDG010000230.1:0-3000 GCA_964395805.1 uncultured Brevundimonas sp. | reverse complement strand
CGCGACCCCGTCCGGGGAAAGAGGCCGCTCGACCCCCCGGTCGGGCGGCTTCGTCTTATGTTGTGAACAAGAATGTAAGGCCCCAGTATCCGGCCATGTCCGGATCCCGATATGGCGCCATGATGAATGAGCTCTGCGTTGGCCTTGGCTGGTGCGGGGGGACCGTGAACGACGAGCCGCGTCATGTGAATGACTACATCCCTGATCACGGCCTGGTCACCGCCGAGCAATTCGTCGACTGGCTTCTGGAGGCGGAGGGCCTGAACGATGCCGCAGTCTATCCCGAGCGATACAAGAAGTGGCGCCGCGAGCTGACGGAGGTTTTTATCCGCCACATGGGGGCCCCAACCGTGGATGCCACCCAACTCACGTATGGTTTCGAGACGCCCTGAACCATTGCTGCAGGCGCGGGCGCACCTTCAGGAACTGCACATACAGCCGCTCAAGCAGCGCCAGCACGGTCCGGTTGCGGGCCAGCAGCCCGAACGGTCTGAGGACCGGAATGGCGCGCCACATGGCGGCAAAGGCGGCGGCGCCCGACAGCAGCTGCCCGTCCTCACGCACATGAAAGCGGGACAGCATGTCGGCGGGATCGAGCGGACAGGCCTCAGCCGCGCCGGGTTCGGCGACATCGACAAAGGTCAGCGCCCCGCGCCGGTCCAGCCGCCGCATGACGCCGATCTCGCGGCGACACAGGGGGCAGGCCCCGTCATACCAGACGACCACTTCGCGCATGGATCGACCCTAGTCCTCCTCCGGCCCGCCGTCGCCCGCCGCAATGTCGCGCCCGTACCCGCGACCACGGGCCCAGATCACGGGCCACGATCACGGGGAGGTGATGCAATCCGGCGCATTCCTCTGTATGACGGCTGCCTCCCCTTTTCCTCCCGCCTGACCGAGCCCGCGCCGTCCATGTCCAGCCTGAAGCAGATCCGTTCGACCTTCCTCGATTATTTCAAGGCGGACGGCCACATGCCGATCCACTCGGCGCCGCTGGTGCCGCAGAATGATCCGACGCTGTTGTTCGTCAACGCGGGCATGGTGCCGTTCAAGGACTATTTCACCGGCGCGGCCCGGCCGCCGGCGCCGCGAGCGACCTCGAGCCAGAAATGCGTGCGCGCGGGCGGCAAGCACAATGACCTGGACAATGTCGGCTATACGGCGCGGCACCTGACTTTCTTCGAGATGCTGGGGAATTTCTCGTTCGGCGACTATTTCAAGGACCACGCCATCGAGAAGGCCTGGCAGCTGGTGACCGGCGATTTTGGCCTCAATCCCGAGCGGCTGATGGTCACCGTCTATGTCGATGACGACGAGGCCTGGAACATCTGGAAGAAGGTGACGGGCTTTCCGGACCACAAGATCGTGCGGATCGCGGGCTCGGACAATTTCTGGGCCATGGGCGACAACGGCCCGTGCGGCCCGTGCACCGAGATCTTCTACGACTATGGCGACCATGTTCCGGGCGGACCTCCCGGGAGCCCCGACGAGGACGGCGACCGCTTCGTCGAGATCTGGAACAACGTCTTCATGCAGTTCGAGAAGGAGAACGACGCGATCGTTCGCGACCTGCCGAAGCCCTCGGTCGATACGGGCATGGGGCTGGAGCGGATCGCCTCGGTCCTGCAGGGCAAGAATTCGGTGTTCGACACCGACCTGTTCCAGACCCTGATCCGGGCTTCAGAAGAGCTGACCTCGACGCCGTCGGACGAGACGCGCGCCCCCTCGCACCGGGTGATCGCCGACCATCTGCGCTCGGCCTCCTTCCTGATCGCCGACGGGGTGACGCCGTCGAACGAGGGCCGGGGCTATGTGCTGCGCCGCATCATGCGCCGGGCCATGCGCCATGCCCACCTGCTGGGCGCGTCGGATCCGCTGATGCACCGGCTGGTGCCGACGCTGGTCGATGAGATGGGCGAGGCCTTCCCCGAACTGAAGCGGGCCCAGGCCTTCGTCGAGGATACGCTGAAGCAGGAAGAAATCCGCTTCCGCACCACCCTGTCAAAGGGGATGAGCCTGTTCGAGACGGCGACCGAAGGGTTCCGGGCCGGCGACATGCTGGACGGCCAGACGGCCTTTACCCTCTATGACACCTATGGTTTCCCGCTGGACCTGACCCAGGACGAGGCCCGCCGGCGCGGGTTTTCGGTCAATGTCGACGCCTTCCAGCACGCCATGGCCGAGCAGCGCGCCCGCTCGCGCGAGCACTGGAAGGGCTCGGGCCAGGTGGCCAATGCGGCCGAATGGATGTCGATCCGCGACCGGCTGGGGCCGACGGTTTTCACCGGCTATGAGGCCATCGACGGCTCGGGCGAGGTGCTGGTCATCATGAAGGACGGCCAGTCGGCGGACAGCGCCACGGTCGGCGACATCGTCGAGGTCCTGTTCGACACCACCCCCTTCTATGGCGAGGGCGGCGGCCAGGCGGGCGACCACGGCGTGATCGAATGGCCCAATCCCGATGGATCACGCGGCGCGGCCGAGGTCATCGATGTGAAGAAACAGGCCGGTGACCTGTATGTGCATGTCGCCGAGATCAGCGCCGGCACGCTGGCGACCGGCACCCGCGCGGCCCTGTCGGTCGATGCGGACAAGCGCCGGACCACGCGCGCCAACCACTCGGCCGCCCACCTGCTGCACACGGCGCTGCGCAATGTGCTGGGCCCGCAGGTGGCCCAGAAGGGGCAGATGGTCGACGCCGAGCGCGCGCGCTTTGACTTCAGCCACAATGCGCCCGTGACCGAGGCCGAGCTGGAAGCGATCGAGGCCGAGGTCAATGCCGTCATCCGCCAGAACATTCCGGCCGAGACGAAGCTGATGGCCCCCGAGGCGGCGATCGAGGCCGGCGCCATCGCCCTGTTCGGCGAGAAATACGGCGACGAGGTGCGGGTGCTGACGCTGGGCCACAGCCTGGTCGGGGACAAGCCCTATTCCGTCGAACTGTGCGGCGGCACCCATGTGCAGCGCACCGGCGACATCGCCCTGTTCAAGATCGTCTCG
>CAYNDG010000229.1:0-3004 GCA_964395805.1 uncultured Brevundimonas sp. | reverse complement strand
GGGCCGGCAGGACCCGGCCGTCGTCGACCGAATAGCTCATCTGCGCGACCCGTTCCTCGATCAGGCCCTTCTCCTCCAGCACGCGGGCGAAATGCTGGGTCAGGCGCCGGTTGGGTTCGTTCGAGGACCGGCCGAACCAGTCATAGCTGAGGCCGAAGGCCTCGCCCGCCGCCTTCTGGATCTGGTGCTGCTCGTCGCAATAGGTGCGCACATCCTGACCGGCGGCGGCGGCGGCCAGCTCGGCCGGGGTGCCGTGCTCGTCGGTGGCGCAGATGTACAGCACCTCATGCCCCTGCCCCCGCTTGAACCGCGCCCAGACATCGGCGGGCAGCATCGACCCGGCCAGATTCCCCAGGTGCTTGATGCCGTTGATGTAGGGCAGCGCCGAGGTGATCAGAATGCGGGCCATGGGTGTCCGGAAGGTTCTACAGCGGTCGGGGAAGCCGTGGGGTATAGAGGGCGTCGGGCCATCCGTCACCCTGCCGCTCGCCCGGACCTAGCCGGGCGCCAGCCGCACCATCCGCCGCGCCACCCGGATGAACCGCCCGGTCAGCAGGGTCGACGACACCAGGCTGGCGATGATGATGGCCCAGACCAGACCGTCCACCCCGAGGCGCGGGGCCAGCACCCAGCCCAGCGGCATCATGACGGCCCCATAGGCCGTAAAATGCATGATCGTCGGCCACCAGATGTCGCCCGCCGCGCGGTTGGCCTGGGCCGCGACCGCCTGGATCCCGTCGGCGACAAAGAACAGGGTCGCCAGCACCAGCGCCGGCACGGCAATCGCGATCAGCGCCGGATCACGGCTGTAGGCCCCGATCAGCAGCGGCGCCGTCGGCCAGACGATCAGGGCCACGACCAGCGTCAGGGTCGAGATCACCGCCAGACTGACCAGCCCGGCGCGCATCACCCCTTGGGCATCGGCGGCGCCAAACGCCCGCCCGACCAGCACGGCCGCGGCCGACGACAGGCCCATGGGGATCATGAAGACGATGGCCGAGATGTTCAGCACCACGGCCCAGGCGGCGGTCTCATTCGTGCCCAGCCGCCCGGCGATCAGCGTCATCAGGGCAAAGGCCCCGACCTCGATGAAATAGCTGGACCCGGCGCCATAGCCGACCTTGCGCTGCTCGGCCTCGGCCAGCGGATCGCGCGGAGTCTTGCTGAATATGCCCAGCGCCCGGGCTTCCGGCAGGCGCACGATATAGACGATCAGGAACACGGCCAGCGCCGCCCGCGCACAGAAGGTCGCCCAGGACGAGGCCAGCGCGCCGTCGACGCCCAGCCCCAGCAGGTCCGGCACCAGCAGCAGGTTCAGCGCCAGATTGACGCCATTCGCCACCCACATGGCGATCATGCCCGGCTTGGGCTTGCCCAGCGCCTCAAGGAAGAACTGCGCCGCGACACTGACCAGATAGGCGGGCATCGACAGCGAAAACACCAGCAGCGGCAAGCGTGCGCCCTCGGCGAGTCCATCCTCCAGCCCGATGGACGCGAGGCCCCACGGCCCGACCAGCATCAGGCCGATCATCGACCCGCCGCCCAGCCACAGCGCATAGACCAGCCCCCGGCGCAGCACCGCACCCACCTCGCGGCGCCGTCCCTCGCCCAGCCGCCGCGCCGTCATCACCTGCACCCCCAGCAACAGGCCGGCCGCTGTCGTGACCACGGTCGAGGTCGGCGTCCACGCCAGGGTGTGAAAGGCCAGCTCGGTGCTCGAGAAATTGCCGACCACGATGGCGTCGGTCAGCCCCATGACCATGATGCCGATACGCGCCAGCACCACCGGCCAGGCCAGGGTCAGCAGGTCGCGCAGGACGGTTCGGGTGGCGGGAGATGCGGGCATGGGGGGCTTCGCGGGACAAGGCAGTAGGCAGTAGGCAGTAGGCAATAGAGAAGGATTGGATCGGTCAGCGGGCGCGATCGGGCGGTCGCTTTAGCGGCTTCTCCTGCGCCTGTCTCTAATGCCTACTGCCTACTGCCTACTGCCTACTGCCTACTGCCTACTGCCTACTGCCTACCGCCGACTGCCTGCTGCCTCCCCTTCACCACGCCCCCATTTCGCGGAGCTGTTGCGCCAGTTCCTCGGGCAGATCGCCGGCATCCATCGTCGACAGGTCGGGCGGGGCGTCCTTCGGCTCCAGATAGCGCCAGCCCTGAAACGGGCGCCGGGCCTGAGGGGCTGTGCGGATCACCTGGGGCGCCAGCTGGATCAGGCACTGCGAGGTCTTGCCCTCGCCCCGGGTGGTGATGTCGACGATCGGCATGCGGCACACGACCGAGCCCTTCATAACCCAGTACAGCGAGCCGCCGTCCTCCAGCTCATCGGCCCGCCTGGGCGTCATGCGGGTATGGACCGTCAGCCAGTCCCCTTTCGCCGCGCGCCGTTCCAGCGTCTCCACCTCCGAGACGCCCACGCAAAGCTTGATCAGATGCAGCATGAACCCTGCCGGCCCGGCGCCCGGGGGCCGGTTCCCTACATATCGCTTCCGTGGCGGATCATGGACTCGCCCAGCGAGCCGATCTCGGCGGCACACCGGGGGCGGGCACGTTCGATCCGCGCCGTCAGGGCCTGATCCGTCTGGGATTTGGTCCAGGTCGAAAAACGTCCGACCTGATCCGAACCGGGGTTCCGGCCCTCCAGCCGGCCGATGTGATAGACCATGCCGGCGACGGCGAAGCTCTCCTCATCGGGATTCTCGCCCAGCATCCATGCATAAAGAGCCAGACATTCCATATCCTTGAGGTCGACCTCGGAAATCGGGTCCTGGGCCGGCGCCATGGCCGTGGTCGCCATCAGAACAGCGCCCAGCGAAAGGGCAGACAGAACGCGCTTCATCCTTCACTCCGTTGCCGCGACGACCGCCAGAACCGCATCGGCCCCGACCTGATCCCCGACTGAATAGCCGATGCTCTCGACCACGCCATCATAGGGCGCGGTCAGGGCCTGTTCCATCTTCATCGCCTCGATGACGACCACAGGCTGACCCTTTTTCACCGGATC
>CAYNDG010000228.1:0-3053 GCA_964395805.1 uncultured Brevundimonas sp. | reverse complement strand
TTGCGGACCTAGTCTGCCCCGCGTCGAGAATGGGTAGGGGTTTCGCGTCTTGTTTCACTATCTGGGCATTGCCCTGGCCGGTCTGATCGTCGCCCAGGACCCCGTTGCGGCCCCGATCGTGAACCCGGGCGCCCCCGGTGCTACCTCGCGCCAGATCACCGCCGCCGAGGCCGTCGACCTCAGCCGGACCAGTTACACCGCAGAGGATGTGCGCTTCATGCAGCACATGATCGTTCACCACGGCCAGGCTGTGGAGATGGTCGAGCTGCTGCAGACCCGGGCCAGCTCGCCCGCTGTCCGGGCCATCGGTCGCCGGATTGCGCTGAGCCAGGAAGCCGAGATCGAGCTGATGCAGAACTGGCTGCTCTCGCGCGGTCTGCCGCTTGAAGCTCCCGATCTCCACGCCGGTCACGGGCCTGCAGCGCCCGCCTCAACCTCCCACGACGCCCATGCGGGCCACGATGCCCACGCGGGTCATGGGGATCACAGCGCAGCCGCGGTCGATCCCGACACCGTGCCGATCATGCCGGGCATGCTGTCACCGGCCCAGATGCGCGCCCTGGCCGCGGCCAGGGGCACAGAGTTTGATCGCCTTTTCCTCGAGGGCATGATCCAGCACCATCAGGGCGCCCTGGACATGGTGGACGAGCTTCTGGCTTACCCGAACTCGGCAAACGACCCGATGCTGTCCGACTTTGCCTCGTCCGTCGTCGCCGATCAGTCGGCCGAAATCCTGCGTATGCAATCCCTTTTGTCTGATTTCTGACCCTTCAACCCAAGGAGCGGCCATGTTTGTTCGCAAAGCCCTGTACTCATCCGCGGCCGCCATGGCGGTCCTTCTCGGGGCGTCGATCGCGTCCGCCCAGGTCCAGACCATACCGGCTGACGAGCGGACCGAACTGACTCCGGGCATCTACGACGCCGGTGAGGCCAGCTCCGGTCTCGCGCTCGAGCACTCCGTCGCGCCGCCGCCCGGCTTCTTCGATCCGGATGCCATCTTCGCGCCGCCGACCACGCGCGAGGAGGCCGAGGCCATGCGCTCAAATCCGCCGCGCTACAGCCCGCTTGCTCTCGCCAACACCGATATGGCGGTTTCCGGCGGTCGACTGTTCGTGGGCAACTTCAACGGCTTCAACATCTATGACATCACCGGCTCCGGTGAGCCCGAGCTGGTCGTCTCCGTCGTCTGCCCGGGCGGGCAGGGGGATCTGTCCGTCTACGGCAATCTGCTGTTCATGTCGGTGGAACAGAACAACGGCCGTATCGACTGCGGCGCGTCCGGTGCGGGCGGCACGGTCAATCCCGAGCGTTTCCGGGGCGTGCGCATCTTCGACATCAGCGACATCAAGGCTCCGCGTCAGGTGGCCGCGGTTCAGACCTGCCGTGGATCGCACACCCATACCCTGGTTCCGTCCGCTGATCCGCGTACCCTGTACGTCTACAACTCCGCGACCTCGGGCGTGCGACGCAGCGACGAACTGTCGATCTGTTCGGACGGTGAGCCCGGGACCAATCCGGAAACTGCGCTCTATTCGATCGACGTCATCGAGGTGCCGCTGGACCGCCCGCAGGACGCTGCCATCGTCAATCGCCCCCGGATCTTCGAGGATCGCGAGACCGGCGCCATTGCCGGCTTGTGGATGGGGGGACGCGCCGGCGTTTCCAGCCAGTCGACCGCCCGGACCAATCACTGCCACGATATCACCGTCTTCCCGGAGCTGAACCGGGCGGCGGGCGCCTGCAGTGGCAACGGCATCCTGCTGGACATCACCGACCCGAAAAATCCGCAGCGCATCTCGGACATCTTCGATCCGGACATGGCGTACTGGCACTCGGCGACCTTCGACAACACCGGGGACAAGGTCGTCTTTACGGATGAATGGGGCGGGGGCACCGCGCCGCGCTGTACCGCCGATGCGCCCGGCAACTGGGGCGCCAATCTGATCGCCACCATCACCAACGGCGAACTGCGCGGACGGTCTTTCCACAAGCTGCCGTCGATCCAGGGGCCGGCCGAAAACTGCGTCGCCCATAACGGCAATATCATCCCGGTTCCCGGTCGCGACCTGATGGTCCAGGCCTGGTACCAGGGCGGTATCTCCATCATGGATTTCACCGACCCCATGAACCCGACCGAAATCGCCTATTTCGACCGGGGCCCGCTGGGCGACCGGCTTATGATCGGCGGTTCCTGGTCGGCCTACTGGTTCAACGGCCGGATCTACTCGGCCGAGATCGCGCGTGGCCTCGACGTCCTGCGCCTCCTGCCGTCCGACCAGCTGTCGGCAGCCGAGATCGCCGCCGCCGAAGCCATCATGATCGATGAGATCAATCCGCAGACCCAGACCCGGATCAGCTGGGCGAACACGCCGGACGTCGCCGGGTCCTATCTGGACCAGCTGAAGCGTGCCGATGCGATCGACGCGGTGCTGGCCGGGCAGGTCGCCGCGGTCATCGACGGCTGGCGGGCCGGTCGGATCGACGCCGCTGCCGCCACGACGTCATCGGCATCGCTCAAGGCCGCTGCGCGAGCGCAGGGCGTGGCTCCGCTGGCGGCTCGCCGCATGAACGCGCTGGCTGACGTCCTGGCTGGCGCGGCAGGGTAGTCTGACACCAACAGACGGGCCCGCCGGGGGACACGCTCCGGCGGGCTTTTCTGACCATCCGTTTATCGCCTAAGATATATTATGCGAAATATGAGACCGATTGCAGGCGCCGTTGTGATCACACACTGAAGCGCGCGGTCCATCCGTCATGGGCCACATCGACATGGGCCGGCAGGCGCGCCTTCAGGGACCGGTAGTCGAGGTCAAGATGCAGATTGGTCAGCAGCGCGTTCGGGACGCCCGTGCGTTCAATCCAGTCCAGTGCCTGATCGACATGGGCGTGCGTCGGGTGCGGCATCCAGCGCAGCGCATCCACGATCCAGAGTTCGCTGCCCCGGACCGCATCCAGCGAGACTTCATCCATCGCATCAACATCGCTGGAATAGCTGACCGGTCCCATTCGATAGCCGACCGAGCGGATCGGCCCATGCCCCTGATCAAAGGTCA
>CAYNDG010000227.1:0-3061 GCA_964395805.1 uncultured Brevundimonas sp. | reverse complement strand
CTTCTTGGCGTGTGACTGACCGATGACGTAGTCATCCAGGACCTCGCGGATTTCGCGCGGCGTGGGCACGCCATCCTTGGCCTTCACAAAGCCGATCTTGTGCTCTTCGCGGATGATATCCATGCACAGTTCGACGCATTCATCACAGATGAAGACTGTCGGCCCGGCAATCAGCTTGCGAACCTCGTGCTGGCTCTTGCCGCAGAACGAGCAATAGAGCGTACTTTTAGCGTCTGTACCGGCGGCTTTGGTCATCGACCCTTCTCACTTCCACGGACCCTCCCGGGGGCGACTCCGCGCTACCTGCGAACCTTGATCTGGCAGTCTAGGTTCAAAGGTCTTCAAAAATTGACAATCCCCTATCCGGGGCGAGGCGACAACCCCATCCGGTCACACGGAATGGGGACTATCCCTGTTTTCAACTTGACCCTGCCATCAAGGCGAAGTTCTGACATAGGGTCCCGGCCATCTCCGCGCCAGAGCTATCGAGCGTTCATCCTGTCCCGATCACCCGCCCTCTCCGGTCCCCTCGTCGCCTTCGATTTTGACGGCACCCTCACCGTGGCTGACAGTTTCACGGCATTTCTGCGCTGGAGGGCAGGCACGGGGGGGTGGCTGAAGGGTCTGGTCTCCCTCGCGCCTGATACCGCCCGCTATCTCGTTGACCGGGACCGGGGACGCATCAAGGCGGCAGCAGTCAGCCGGTTCCTGCAGGGGATCGAGGCCCGGAACCTGGCAGAAGAGGCAGAGCGATTCGCCGATCAGGTCTGGGACCGGTTCATGCGTCCCGATGCCCTCGCCTGCTGGGAGGACTGGGGCAAGAAGGGCGCGCACCGCGTCATCGTCACCGCCTCTCCTGCGCTGACCGTCGCTCCCTTTGCCCGCCGACTCGGGGCCGAAGCCCTGCTGGGGACCGAGCTGGCCCTTGATCCGGAGGGGCGCATCACCGGGGCCTTCCTCGGCGAGAACTGCCGCGGCGAGGAAAAGGTCGAGCGGCTGATCCACGCCTATGGGCCGGACGCCGTGCTGGAAGCCGCCTATGGCGACACGTCGGGGGATGCGGAAATGCTGGCCCGCGCCTGTCATCCCGGTTTCCGCCGTTTTCGCCAGCGACCCTGAGGGCATGCGTAGCCTCGCCGTCCTTCTGTCAGGCCTGATGCTGGCTGGCCTCCCGGTTGTCCCCGCCATGGCGCAGGAGTCTGCCCCGCGCACCCGACCCGACTTCGCCGTGGATGCAGACGGCCAGAGGCTGGTGGCCGAGGCGGGGCTGGCCTGCAACATCCGCGAAGTGGATTTGCGCGGCTATGACGCCCGGGGCTACGGGCTGTATGAGATCGCCTGTCGGGAGGGCGCGGGATATCTGATCCTCGACGCCCGCCCGGCCGTGGTGCATCCCTGCCTGATGCTGCAGGGCATCCGGCTGGACCGGCGACCGGGCCGGATGCGGCAGGCCAATCCCCCGCAGTGCCAGCTGGCCGGCAATACGGACCCGGTGCCGGAGCTGATGGCCCGGGCCCGCGACGCCGGGATCGACTGCGACATCGATGCCGTGGCGGTGCTGGGGCTGGACGCCGACCGCCATCCCCTGATCGAGGTCGGCTGCCGGGACCGGGCGGGCGCCTGGCTGCAGGGCGCCGACAGCCGGACGGTGACCTCCTGCCTGATCGTCGAGGCCCAAGGCGGCGCGTGCGGATTGACCGACGCCGCCGAGAGAGCCCGCGAAGCCCGCCTGTGGCTGGCCGGGACCGAGGCTGCGGACTGCGACGTGACCGAGGCGGTGTTCCGGGGCCGGACCCCGGACGCCGAGGTCTATGAAGTGCTCTGCGCGGCTGGCGAGGGCCTGACGTTCGGGCGGACCGACAATGGCCGGCTGAGCGACGTCCGGACCTGCGGGGCGAGCGCGGCGGTCGGGCGCCCGTGTGCCCTTACTCCTCCGCCTCCAGACGCCCCCGATAGGCGCTGAGGATCGCCTGGGTGATGGACTGCACCTGGGCCAGCCTGCTGATCCGGCCCGGGCGGGTGGCATAGATCCCCTCCATATAGGCGCGGTCCCATCCCGACAGGCCCGAGATACTGTCCGGAGACTCAAACAGGTTCAGAATCGTCTCATAGCGACCCGTCTCGGCATCCGGATTGACCTGGACCAGGGCGACCATGGCCACATAGTCCCCCAGTTGCTCCAGCGAGACGCCGCCAAGCCGGTCGACGTCGATGATGACGAACGAGCGCTTCATCGTGTCCTCGATTGAGGACTGGATCCGGGACGCGACCGTGACACTGGTCTGGGGTGCATAGCCGAGAACGTCGAAGGCTGGCTCATACCCGCCAACGTAATCCCCGGGCAGGCGCACCGCGCGCGTACCGGTCTCGGAGTCCGTCGGCATGCTGACGTGCCACCAGCGCACCGGGCGGTCCGACGACATGAATTCCTCGAGCGCGTTACGGCCCCGGTCCATACCGCCGCCGCCGACCACGAACAGGCGCGGGCGCATGCCGACGAACTGGCGGGTAAAGCTGGCGCCGTCGGTCGTGCCGATAATGAGGATGCTGGGCTCGCAGCCCGGCTGACCGGCAGAGAGACCCAGATCCCTCGCCACATCCGAGACCCGGTCAATGAGGTACTGCGCGACCTCGGGGTCGAAGTTGGCGGCCCCGACGCAGACGCCCTGACGCCACCGGGCCGGGCCGCGACCACGCGCCGGGGCGGCGACCTCGCGGACATACTCGGCGGTGCGTTCCTCGAGCCGGGTGCCCTCGACCACGATGTCCTCGAGGCGATAGACGGTCGGGTCCTGGGCCACAGGGGTGCGCGGCGTCCCGGGATCCTGGACGGCGGCCAGCGCCAGACTTGCCGCAAACAGGGAACCGATCATGCCGCCCTCCATGCCGGTGGCCGCTCATGCGCCCCGGCGGTTGTGATGCTCAACCCTAGACGGTCTTGATCCCGTCGTCATCGGCTTGCTGGCGGCGATCGTAAACGTGATCGACGATGCCCCAGGCCTTGGCCTCATCGGCGCTCATGAAGTGGTCGCGGTCGAGGGTCTTTTCGACTTCCTCATAG
>CAYNDG010000226.1:274-3064 GCA_964395805.1 uncultured Brevundimonas sp. | reverse complement strand
GGTGAATGCGTGGGCGACAGGGCGGACAGGAGCCACAGCGACCGGGTGCGCCGCATGCTGGACGACGGCGGCGACGCTGCCCGTTCGGCCGTCGCCGCCTCGTGGCGTCGTTCCCTGATCCTGCACGGTCTCGACCCCGACACGAGCGAGATCGCCACCCTGACGGACGAACAGCTGCGTCAGGCCCGTCAGGCGATGGAGCCCATGACCCGCGCGGCCCAGCCCGCTCTGGACCGGCTGTTCCTCGCGGTGGGCGATACGGGCTGCTGCGTCCTGCTGTGCAATGCCGAGGGGGTCGCGGTCGAACGGCGCGGGGCCCCGGCCGATGACGAGACCTTTCGCCGCTGGGGCCTGTGGCCGGGGGCTGACTGGTCCGAGGCCGCTGCGGGCACCAATGGAATCGGCACCGCCCTGGCCGAGCATCGCCCCGTCACCATCGACCGTGATCAGCATTTTCATGTCCGCAACACGGCCATGGCCTGTACCAGCCATCCGATCCACGATCCTTACGGCCGGCTGGCCGGCCTGCTGGACGTTTCCTCCTGCCGGGCGGATGCAACGGGCGGCGTGCTGCGCCTGATCGCCGCCGCTGTGGCCGACGCGGCCTGCGCCATCGAGGCCCAGACCTTTCGTCAGCATTTCGCCGACGCCCGCATCGTCCTGGCAGGCGAGGTGGGCGAACGGAATTCTGCGGCCCTTCTGGCCGTTGACCGGCATGATCTGGTCATCGGTGCGACCCGGGCGGCGCGGCTGGCCCTGTCGATCACCGACGAACGGATCGCCGGTCAGCTGGCGGCGTCCGAGGTGCTGGCCCCCGGGGCGGTCGAGACCGACCTGCTGGAGGCCGAACGCGGGGCCGTTCGCCGGGCCCTCGCGCTGAGCGGCGGCAATGTCTCGGCGGCCGCGCGCGCCCTTGGCGTCAGCCGCGCCACCCTCCATCGCAAGCTGAACCGGCTCGGGCTGACCGATCACCCCTGACCTGTCGCAACCCTGCGACAGGTGTGCGCCGCACCATGATCCGGTGCACTGGCGCGCCTGCCCCGCCGGGCCGACCCTCTCCGCCAACGACGACGCCTCCAAGGGCGCGCCAGGAAACAAACGGAGACACCCATGACCAAGCCCGAATTCACCCGCGCCGTGACGCCGAAGTTCAAGCCGCGCTACGACAACTTCATCGGCGGCCAATGGGTCGCGCCCGTCGCCGGCCGCTATTTCGAGAACACCTCGCCGGTCAACGGGCGGGTCCTGTGCGAGGTCGCCCGGTCCGACGCCGCCGACGTCGAGCTGGCACTGGACGCCGCCCATGCCGCAAAGGCCGCCTGGGGCCGCACCAGCGTCACCGAGCGCGCCATCATGCTCAACCGCATCGCCGACCGCATGGAGCAGAACCTGCAGGCCATCGCGGAGGCCGAGACCTGGGAAAACGGCAAGCCGGTCCGCGAGACCCTGGCCGCCGACATTCCGCTGGCCATCGACCATTTCCGCTATTTCGCCGGCTGTATCCGCGCCCAGGAAGGCGGCATCTCGCAGCTCGACAACGACACCGTCGCCTATCATTTCCATGAGCCTCTGGGCGTCGTCGGCCAGATCATCCCGTGGAACTTTCCGATCCTGATGGCGGCGTGGAAGATTGCCCCGGCCCTGGCCGCCGGCAACTGCATCGTCATCAAGCCGGCCGAGCAGACCCCGGCCTCGATCCTGCTGGTCATGGACCTGATCCAGGACCTGATCCCGGCGGGCGTCCTGAACATCGTCTCGGGTACGGGCCCTGAGGTCGGCGAGCCACTGGCAACCAACCCCCGCATTGCCAAGATCGCCTTCACCGGCTCGACCGCCGTCGGCCAGAAGATCATGGAGTACGCGACCCGGAACATCATCCCGGTCACGCTGGAGCTGGGTGGCAAGTCGCCCAACATCTTCTTCAAGGATGTGATGGATCACGACGACGCCTTCCTCGACAAGGCGCTGGAGGGCTTCGCCATGTTCGCCCTCAACCAGGGCGAGGTCTGCACCTGTCCCAGCCGGGCCCTGATCCACGAGGACATCTATGACGCCTTCATGGAGAAGGCGATCAAACGGGTCGAGGCCATCGTCGCCGGCGACCCGCTGGACCCGGCCACCATGGTCGGCGCCCAGGCCTCCAGCGCCCAGCTGAAGAAGATCCTCTCCTACCTCGACATCGGCCGGGCCGAGGGCGCCGAGGTCCTTACCGGCGGCGATCAGCCGGCGCTCGAGGGCGATCTGGCCGGGGGCTATTACGTCAGGCCGACCATCTTCAAGGGCACCAACAACATGCGGGTGTTCCAGGAGGAGATCGTCGGCCCGGTCCTGTCAGTGACCACCTTCAGGACCCTTGAGGAGGCCATCCAGATCGCCAACGATACGGAATACGGCCTCGGCGCCGGGGTGTGGTCGCGCGACATGAACACCGCCTATCGCGCGGGACGGGGCATCGAGGCCGGCCGAGTCTGGACCAACTGCTATCACGCCTATCCGGCCCATGCGGCCTTCGGTGGCTACAAGAAGTCGGGCATCGGCCGGGAGAACCACCGCATGATGCTGGATCACTATCAGCAGACCAAGAACCTGCTGGTCAGCTACAGCCCGGACAAACTCGGCTTCTTCTGATCGGAACCAGGGCCCGGGGGGGCCGGGACCGCCCGGGCTGACCCCGGTCTCACCATTTCGTCTCAGCTATCCAGGAACGACCGAAGCTTCCGCGACCGTGACGGATGCTTCAGCTTTCGCAGGGCCTTGGCCTCGATCTGGCGGATGCGTTCGCGGGTCACG
>CAYNDG010000226.1:0-220 GCA_964395805.1 uncultured Brevundimonas sp. | reverse complement strand
GCCGAAGCGCATGCGCAGCACCCGCCCCTCGCGCGGGGTCAACGACGCGAGGACTCTCGTCGTCGTTTCACGAAGATTGCTCTGGATGGCCGCATCGATGGGCAGGACGGCGTTCTTGTCCTCGATGAAGTCGCCGAGGTGGCTGTCTTCCTCATCGCCGATCGGCGTCTCGAGACTGATCGGCTCCTTGGCGTTCTTCAGGACCTTGCGGACCTTTTCC
>CAYNDG010000225.1:0-3069 GCA_964395805.1 uncultured Brevundimonas sp. | reverse complement strand
GAGACCGCCCTGCGCGTCGCGGCGGGCGCAGTCGCCCGGCTGATCCTCGGGCCGGACGTCAGGATCCGCGCAGGCGTGGTCCAGATCGGTCCGCACCGGATTCCCGACGAAGCGCTCGATTTCAATGCTGTGCAGGACAATCCGTTGTTTGCCGCTTCTGCAGAGGTCGTCCAGCCCTGGTCCGACTATCTGGACGGGGTCAGGAAGGCCGGTTCCTCGATCGGAGCCGTGGTGGCGCTTGAGGTCACCGGCGTGCCCGTCGGCTGGGGCGCGCCGCTCTATGCCAAGCTGGATGCCGAACTGGCCGCCGCCCTGATGTCGATCAATGCCGCCAAGGGGGTCGAGATCGGCGCGGGCTTCGCCTCGGCCGAACTGTCGGGCGAGGACAATGCCGATGAGATGCGGCTGGGTCCGGACGGACAGCCGGTCTTCCTTTCGAACAAGGCCGGCGGAATCCTCGGCGGCATCTCGACCGGCCAGCCGATAACGGCCCGCGTGGCGTTCAAGCCGACATCGTCGATCCTGACCCCGCGCCGCACCATCACACGCGACGGCACCGAGACCGAGCTTCGGACCAGGGGCCGCCACGACCCCTGCGTCGCCCTGCGCGCCGTTCCGGTGGTCGAGGGGATGGCCGCCTGTGTGCTGGCCGATGCCATGCTGCGGCATCGGGCGCAGGCAGGCCTGTAGCCCACCATCTTACGCCTCAGATCGGAAAAGTGACCGTCACGACCAGCCCGGCCGGTTCCCAGTTGCGGCTGAAGGTGCCGTTCATCTGACGCACCACATTGACCTTGAGCGAGGATCCGAAACCCTCTCGCGTCGGCGCGGTGACCGCAGGCCCCCCGGACTCGCGCCACACAAGCGTCACCTGCCGCCCGTCCAGCGCCCAGGTGACCGAGACACGCCCGCCAGCCCTGCTGCAGGCCCCGTATTTGTTGGCATTGGTCGCCAGTTCGTGCAGCAGCATGCTCAGGGGCTGGACCTGTTCGGGTGACAGCATGACCTCTGGCCCGCTGGCATCCACACTGTCTTTCGGACACAGCGAGTCCAGTTAATCGCGCACCACGTCCTCGAGCCGTCCGCCTTCCCATTTGCGACTGGCGAGGGACGTCTGGGCCCGGGCCAGCGCGCTGATGCGGCCGGCAAGACTCTGCTTGAAGGTCTCGACGTCGTCCGCCCGCGTGAGGCGCGTCAGGGATTGCACGACCGAGAGGACATTGCGCGCCCTGTGGTCGACCTCGTGCATCAGGAGCTTGCGGGCTTCCTCGTTGCGCCTTTCCTCGCTGATGTCACGCGCCTCGATCACGGTGCCGATGACCTGGCCCTCGTCGTCACGGATCGGACTGGCGGTGAAGGCCACAGGGTAGAAGGAGCCATCCTTGTGGACAAAGACCTCCTCCCCCTGCGTCCCGGCCTTCTCGGGAAAGGCACGGTCGATGGCGCACTCCGAAATCGGAAAGGGCGAGCCATCCGGATGACTGTGGTGGATGACATCGTGCAACGGACGTCCGGTCGTCTCATGGAACGCATAGCCGGTCAGCGCCTCTGCCGCCCGGTTCATGAACACGCAGTGCTGCCGCTCATCCATCAGGAATACCGCCATGGTGGTATTGCCCAGGATGCCATCCAGCCGCCTCGCCGTGTCCCGAAGTTCAGACTCGATGCGGCGGTAGTCGGTCGTGTCCTGGATCGCCGCATAATAGACAGCGTCATCCCCATCGACGAACAACTGCAGCTTCACAGCGACGTTGTAATCCGTTCCATCCCTGCGCCGGTGAACGGTGTCAAAATCCAGCCGCTCAACATCTCCGGCCCGAAGCGGCTCGATCAAGGTCAGGAATTCTTCCCGGGTAACAAGGGGCTTGAGATCCCACGGCGTGAGCTCGGCCAGTTCTTCAATACTGTATCCCAGGTTGTCCCGGGCGCCCTTGTTCACAAGCCGGAACCGGAAATCCCGGGCGCCGAACACATAGACTTCGCTGGCCGCGCCCTCGACGATGCGGCCAAGGCGTTCACTCGTCATCCCGGCGGAACTTGGCATGGGGGAAAAACTGGCGCTCCGGCGGGCAAGGGCAGTGGGTATCCGTATATAAGCGCCCGAAGCGTTGCAACGATCCCGACCCGACGCGCACCCGCCCCCTTTTCGTCACCGACACTGTTACCTATATAGCGGACAAACCGGCGCGGGCCGACCCGCGTTCATCGTCAGGGAGACCGCATCATGATCGACGTCCGACCCTTCAACAGTCTCGGCGGGGCCGATCACGGCTGGCTGAAGGCCCGCCACCACTTCTCGTTCGCCAACTACTACGACCCGAACCGCATGAGCTGGGGCCGGCTGCGCGTATGGAACGACGACGAGATCGCCGCG
Source organism: uncultured Brevundimonas sp. (assembly GCA_964395805.1). GTDB lineage: Bacteria > Pseudomonadota > Alphaproteobacteria > Caulobacterales > Caulobacteraceae > Brevundimonas. The sequence continues at coordinate 695 of CAYNDG010000225.1, read as the reverse complement.
AAATCGGGCTTTCCACCCCACCCCCACGCCGACATGGAGATCATCACCTATGTCCGCACCGGCGCCATCACCCACGAGGATTCCATGGGCAACCGTGGCCGCACCGGCGCGGGCGACGTCCAGGTGATGAGCGCGGGCACCGGTGTGCGTCACTCCGAGTTCAACCTCGAGGACGAGACCACTACCCTGTTCCAGATCTGGATCGAGACCGACAAGCCCGGCGCCAGGCCCGGCTGGGGCATGAAGCCCTTTCCGAAGTCGGATCGCAGCGGTAAGTTCCAGGTTCTGGCCTCGGGCGACCCCGACGATGGCGCGCTGGACATCAACGCCGACGCGCGTGTGCTGGGTGCGACGCTCAAGGCGGGCGAAAGCCTGACCTATGAACTGGCAGAGGGCCGCCGCGCCTATCTGGTGCCCGCTGTCGGCACGGTCGAGGTCAACGGGACCGTCCTCAATGCCCGCGACGGCGCCGGCATCAAGGACGAGCCGACCCTGACCATCACCGCCCGCGAGGATGCCGAACTGGTCATGGTCGACAGCCGCTGACCCGTCCTCAGTCCTTGTTCATCATTGGCCGGTAACCCTGTTTCCGACCTCGGGGAGTACCGGCCAATGATCCGTTCCGCATCGCGTCTGATCTCGCTCGCCGCCCTCGCGGGCTGCGCCCTCATGCTCCAGGGCTGTCTGGTGGGCGC
>CAYNDG010000224.1:0-3093 GCA_964395805.1 uncultured Brevundimonas sp. | reverse complement strand
GAGGCGCGCGTCGCCACGGCCCCCGAGGACAAGGGTCAGCCGCTGGTCTGGTCGGTGCTGTCGACCGTGCTGCTGGGCGGCTTCATCTGGTGGATCAGCGGCAGCTGGGTGATCGCGGTGGCGGCCATCGTCGGCCTGTTCGTGCATGAGTACGGCCATGTGCTGGCCATGAACCGGCTGGGGATGGGCCCGGCCAAGGTCTTCATCATCCCCTTCCTCGGCGGGCTTGCGCGCGGGCAGCGCATGCCGAAGAGCGAATGGGACGGCGTTCTGGTGTCACTGGCGGGGCCGGCGTTCGGCCTGCTGGCCGCCCTGCCCTTCTTCGCCCTCTATTTCGGGACGGGCGAGACGATGTGGCTGAACGGGGTGTTTGCCATCGGCCTGATCAATCTGGTCAATCTGGCGCCCGCGCCGCCGCTGGACGGGTCCAAGGCGCTGGGCCCGGTGCTGGCCCGCATCCACCCCATGGTCGAATACGGCGTCATGATCGCCATCGGGGCGCTGGTGGTCTGGTGGGGCATTTCAAACGGCAGCTTCATCTTTGCCGCCTTCCTGGCCATCGCGCTGATCGGGCATCTGAAGCGCGGGCAGTGGCGGCCGGAGGGTCGGCAGCTGAACTGGCGCGAGGCGGGCTATAGCGTCGGCCTGTTCAGCGTGACGGCCACCGCCTGTATGGGGGTGACGGCCGCAGCCTTCCTGATCCCGACCGGGGGGGACGTCGAGGGCGCCCTGAATATGGTCGGACGTTTTCTGTCGATCGGCCGATGAAGACGGTTCGCCACGACGGGCCGCTGGTCATCGGCGGCGGGCTGGCCGGGCTGTCGGCCGCGCTGGAGGCCGCCCCCGCCCCGGTGCTGGTGGCCACGCCCGCGACCCTGCTGGACGCCTGTGCCTCGGCCTGGGCCCAGGGCGGGATGGCAGCGGCGCTGGCGGAGGACGACACCTCGGGGCTGCACGCCGACGATACGGTCGCGGCGGGAGCAGGTCTGGTCGAGCCCGAGCGGGCCCGGGCCCTGACCGAGGCGGCGCGCGAGACCATCCACTGGCTGGACCAGCTGGGCGCGCCGTTCGACCGGGAAGCCGACGGCCACTATCACCTGAGCCGGGAAGCCGCCCATTCGAGGGCCCGGGTCGCTCGCGTCGGCGGCGACGGGGCCGGGCGGGCCATCCTGTCGGCGCTGGTGACAGCGGTCCGCGCCAGTGCCCACATCACCCTTTGGGAAGACGCCCGCCTGACCGGGCTGGTCCGCGATGCAGACGGCCGGGTGCGCGGGGCGATCCTGACGCGCGGCGAGCGGCACCTGCGGGTAATTGCTCCGGCGGTCATTCTGGCGACCGGCGGGATCGGCGGGCTGTATGGCCGGACGACCACGCCCGCCGCGCTGCAGGGCGTGGGCATGGCGCTGGCCTGGCAGGCGGGAGCGGAGGTTCTGGATCCCGAGTTCGTGCAGTTCCACCCGACGGCCATCCGCCTGACGACGGCCGGGCCGGACAGCGATCTGGTCTCGCCCCTGCCGCTGGCGACCGAGGCGCTCAGGGGTGAAGGGGCGCGGCTGGTTGACCGCGAAGGGCGCTATCTGCTGGGCGAGGCCGACAGTGCCGATCTGGCGCCGCGCGATCAGGTGGCACGCGCGGTCCACGCCGCCGAAATGGACGGGCGCGGGGCGTTTCTGGACGCGACACAGGCCATCGGCGCGGCCTTTCCCACGGCGTTTCCAGCGGTCTATGCGGCCTGTATGCGCATGGGGCTGGACCCGCGTAGCCAGCCGATCCCGGTCGTGGCGGCAGCGCACTACCACATGGGCGGGATCGCCGCCGATGCCGACGGTCGCACGACGGTCGAGGGCCTTTATGCCGTCGGCGAATGCGCGGCGACCGGCGTGCATGGCGCCAACCGGCTGGCGTCCAACTCGCTGCTGGAAGCCGCTGCCTTTGGCCGAAGGGCGGGGCGGTTGGCGCGGACAGAGACGCTGCCCGAGCCGGCGCCGCTGGTCGAAATCATGGGGGCGGACCTGCCCGACGTGGATATGGCCCGGGTGCGGGAGCTCATGGATCGGAATGTCGGGGTGGTGCGCGATGCAGCGGGACTGACCGCAGCGCTGGCCGAGCTTTCAGAGATCGAGACGCGGCACCCGGAGGCCCTGCAGGTGATCGCCGCGACCCTGGTGGTGCGGGCGGCGCTGGCCCGGGAGGAAAGCCGGGGCGGCCACTATCGCGCCGACTATCCCGACACCCTGGCCGAAGCCCGGCACAGCCGGGTGGTGCGTGACGCCGATGCGGTGCCGCAGCCGCTGCTGGCCGCTGAATGAGAGACGCGACGACCATGGTTCCTGCCCTCCCCGACCTGTTGATCGAGCCGGTCATCCGCGCCGCGCTGGCCGAAGACCTCGGCCGGGCGGGCGATGTGACGGCGGCGGCCTGCATCCCGGAAGACGCGCAGATGAAGGCCGTGTTCGCCGCCCGCAAGGCGGGGGTGATGGCGGGCGGAGCCTGCGCGCGGCTGGCCCTGCACGCGCTGGACCCGCGGGCCACCGTCGAGGTGCGGGTCGCCGACGGTCAGGCCTTTGCGGCAGGCGATATCCTGATCATCGTCGAGGGCCGGGCGCGGGCCATACTGGCCGCCGAGCGGACGGCACTGAACCTGCTGGGACGGCTGTGCGGGATCGCGACCCTGACGCGGGCCTATGTGCAGGCGGTCGAAGGCACCGGCGCCCGGATCGCGGACACGAGGAAGACCACGCCGGGCCTGCGCGCGCTGGAAAAGCATGCGGTGGCCTGTGGCGGCGGGATCAATCACCGCTTCGGGCTGGATGACGCCATCCTGATCAAGGACAACCATGTGGCCGTCTGTGGCGGGGTCGCCGAGGCCGTGCGGCGGGCCAGGGCCCATGCCGGGCATCTGATGAAGGTCGAGGTCGAGGTCGACGGGCTGGATCAGCTGGACGCGGCCATGGCCGAGGGGCCGGACGTCATCATGCTGGACAATTTCAGTCTGGACGACCTGCGCGAGGCGGTGGCGCGCACGGCGGGACGGGTGACGCTGGAGGCCTCGGGCGGGGTGACGCTGGAAACCGTGCGGTCGATCGCCGGGAC
>CAYNDG010000223.1:0-3104 GCA_964395805.1 uncultured Brevundimonas sp. | reverse complement strand
GCCCTCATCGTCAATGCGCTGAGCGTCCCGCCCGAGGTGGACCTGACGGCGCTTTCACCGGACGCTGTGCTGATGGACATGACCTACCGCCCCCTGCTGACCGGATTCCTGCGGGCCGGCGCCGATCGGGGCCATACGGTCGTCGACGGACTGGCCATGCTGATCGGTCAGGCGCGGCCGTCGTTTGCGACCCTGTTCGGGCTCGCCACGCCGGATATTGATGTCCGGGCCGAGGCCCTGCGGGTGCTGGGAGAGCCGACATGATCGTTCTGGTGCTGACCGGCTCGATCGGTATGGGCAAAAGCACGACGGCCCGCCTGTTCGAGGAAGCCGGGGCTGCCGTCTGGGATGCCGATGCCGCGGTCCATGCCCTCTATCAGAAAGGCGGCTCAGCGGTTGAGCCGGTCGAAGCCGCCTTTCCGGGTGTGGTCGTCGACGGCGCGGTCGACCGGGCCCGGCTCTCGGACCGGCTTCAGGCGCATCCGGAGGGGTTCCGGCCTCTGGAGGCGATCGTCCACCCTCTGGTTCGGGCCGACCGCGAGGCCTTCCTGCATCGCGCGCGCGCGGAAGGCCGCGCCGTCGTGGTCCTCGACATCCCCCTCTGGTTCGAAACGGGCGCCGACCGGACCGGTGTGACGGCTGTTGTGGTGGTCAGTGCGCCCGAGGCCGAGCAGAGTCGGCGCGTCCTGTCCCGGCCCGGTATGACCGAGGCCCGGTTCAGGCAGATTCTTGCCCGCCAGCTGCCGGATGCCGAAAAGCGCGCCCAGGCCGACGCGATCATCGACACCGGACAGGGCGTCCCGCACGCCCGGGAGCAGGTTCGTCTGTTGATGGAACGCCTGACCTCGCTCCCGACGGATTGAAGCCCGGGGCGAAGCGCGGCATCAGGGGGGCATGGCCCGCGAGATCGTTCTGGATACTGAAACCACCGGCTTTGATCCCCGGACCGGCGACCGCATGATCGAGGTCGGCTGTATCGAGATCGATGACCTGCTGCCCACGGGCCGCACCTTTCACCGGCTGATCAACCCCGAGCGCGACATCCCCGCCGGCGCCATCGCCGTCCATGGCATCACCAACGACAAGGTGCGCGACGCGCCGAAATTCGCCGAGATCGCCGTCGATCTGCTGGAATTCATCGGCGATGCCCCGGTGATCGCCCATAATGCCGGCTTCGACCGGGCCTTCCTCAATCATGAACTGGGGCTGTGCGGCCAGTTGCTGATCGACGAGGTGCGCTGGATCGACACCCTGCAGATGGCCCAGATGCGCTTTCCCGGCATGGCCAATTCGCTGGATGCCCTGTGTCGCCGGTTCAAGATATCCCTGACCGAGCGCACGCTGCACGGGGCGCTGATCGATGCGCGCCTGCTGTCTGACGTCTATCTCGAACTGAAAGGCGGCAAGGCCCGGTCTCTGGAACTGGTGACGGTCAATGCCGATGTCGGCGCAGATGGGACGCCCCGTCGCCACGGGGCCCGCCCGACGCCCCTCCCGCCCCGTCTGACCGGGGCCGAGGCTGAGGCCCACGCGGCCTTTGTGGCCGCCGAACTGGGGGATCAGGCGCTCTGGCTCAAGGCCGGAGCCGGGGCCTGATCACCCCGGCCGGATCGGCTCAGGCCTGACCCGGAGTCGTCGCGGCGCCCTGGGCTACCTGGGCCTGACGCTGGGCATAGATGGCGGCGAAGTCGATCGGCTCCATCAGGAAGGGCGGATAGAAGCCGCCGTCCGAGGTCGCCTTGGCGATGGTCTCGCGCGCAAACGGGAACAGATAGCGCGGGCATTCGATCAGCAGCAGCGGCTCGATGTCCTTTTCAGACACGTTCAGAAGCTGGAACAGACCGCCATAGACCAGTTCCACCTGGAACACCGGCTTGTCCTCGCTGGTGGCCCGGACGGACAGCTTCAGCTCCACCTCGAACAGGCCGTCCTGACGGCCCTGGGCGTTCATCTCGACGCCCAGATCGATATTGGGACGGCCCTCAACCTTCAGGCTCTCCGGCGCGCGCGGGTTCTCGAACGAGAAGTCGCGCACATACTGGGCCATGATGCGGAACCCCGGCAGGGCCGGCTGGCCCGGCTGGACGGGGGTCTGGGTCGTGCCGTTCGGGGTATCGCCGCTGGGGGCGGGAGGCGTGGAGTCGGTCATGCGCGGGCAGGTCTTCCTGGTCGATGATGTCGCGGGCCACAGGGCGGCGCCGAAGGCGGGGCGACTAGCATGACGGGGGCGGGGCGGCAATGTCGCGCACCCCGGGGTGGTCCTCGCGACCCGGTCCGCCTTGCGTGGGGCCCCGGCAATCCCTAATCCTGAACCAGACGCGCCGCATTCCGGCGGCAGCAGACCCGGACCCGTCGTGAATCCTCAATTCCAGATCATCCTGTTTGCCGTGATCGCGGCCGTGGTGCTGTTCCAGCTCTACAATGTGCTGGGCAAGAAGGTCGGCCGCCAGCCCGAGGAGGACGCCCGCGCCCGGCCCCGGCCGCCAGGCGGTGGAGATCCGGTCGCGGCCCCGGCCGGCCCCCCGGGTCCGGCACTGGACGCCCAGACCCTCGCCGCCGTTGCCGGCCTCAAGGCGCGCGACCCCAACTTCGACCCGGCCCGCTTCATGGACGGCGCGCGCCAGGCGCATGAGACGATCGTAAGGGGTTATGCCGAGGGCGACCGCGAGGCGCTGACACCGCTGCTCACCCCGGCCGTCATGACCTCTTTCGAGGCCGGGATGGCCGACCGCGAGGCCCGCGGCGAGCAGGAGCGGGTCGAATTCCCCCATCCGCCGCGCGCCGATCTGGAACTGGCGACCGTCCAGGGCGAGAAGGCCGTGGCCCGGGTGCGCTTCCTGTCGGAACTCAGACAGACCATCAGCGTCGGCAGCGGCGAGCCCCGGGTCGAGGAACGGCGCACGGCCGAGATCTGGACCTTCGAGCGCCCGCTGAATGCCAGCGATCCCAACTGGGTCCTCGCCCGGGTGGAGCCAGCCTCCGCATGACGCCGCGGGCCGGTCGCGCAGGAGCGGTCCCGGCCCTGCTGCTGGCTGCACTCGTGTCGGCCTGCGCCAGTGCCCCCGGGCCGACCGCTCCGCCGCTGCCGGGGCCGCCGCCTCCGG
>CAYNDG010000222.1:0-3139 GCA_964395805.1 uncultured Brevundimonas sp. | reverse complement strand
CTCGGCCGCGCGGGCGGCGGCCGTGGCGCCGCTCTCATCGGCCCGGGGCCGGATGAGGGCCGTGGCTTCGCGCGTCACCTGACCGCTCCAGTCGCCCGCCGCCCGCGTCGCGCCGATGTGGAGCAGCAGGCCGAGCGCCGTGAGCAGGCTCAGCACGGTCAGCACCACCAGCCCCAGTCGACGGGTGGTGCCACCCTCCGGCCACAGCGCGGGCTTCTGGAGGAGGGCAGGCCAGATCAACGGACGCGCTCCGGCTCGACCAGCCGTCCTCCCTCGAGGTGCAGCCGCCGGTCGGTCTTGCGCACCTCGGCGCCTGCTCCGTCGCCGTCACGCGTCAGGATCACGGTCGCCCCCTGCCGGTTGAGGGTGCGCAGCAAGCCCAGCATGCGCCTGGCCGAGGCGGTATCCAGCCCGGCCAGCGGCTCATCCGCCAGAATCAGCTCCGGCCCCGTCATCATGGCCCGGGCCAGCGCCACCAGCCGCCGCTCGGCCCGCGACAGCGTATCGGCCCGCCGATCCGCGTCGGGGCCCATGCCGACGAAGTCCAGCATGGCCACCAGGTCCCCCTCACGCGCCGCGGGGGCCTCCCCGGTGACACGCAGGGTGACGGCCAGATTGGCCATCACCGTCAGATGGCCCAGCAGCGGATCATCCTGTGCGATCAGGCCGATCCGGCGCCGAAGCGCCCGGGCCTCGCGCCGGGACAGATGGCGACGGTCGCGCCCGAGGACCTCGACCTGCCCGGCATCGGGCCGGACCAGCCCCCCGATCACTTCCAGCAGCAGGCTCTTGCCCGCTCCGGACCGCCCGGTAAGGAAGTTGAAAGAGCCCGCCGTCACAGTGAGGTCGATGCCCCGAAGCAGGTCGGGGTGTCCGGCATGGCCGAAGCAAACCCCTTTCAGACGCACCGGCCAGCCGGCGTCGGGAGTGGGACTTTCGGTCCGACCGGACGGGTCAGAGGCGGCGATCGTGCGGGTCACTTCGAATACGGGGCTTGGAAACCTGAAGGGCCAACGGGACCGGGACTGGTTCCGGGGGAGCAGGGGCGCGTGGTCCCCGGGCAGGCGTCCATGATACTGACCTGCCCCGCCTGCGCCACCAGCTATTTCGTTCCTGACGAGGCCTTCGGGCCCCGGGGCCGCACGGTGCGTTGCCAGTCCTGCAGCCACAGCTGGCACGCCACTGCCGAGGAGCCGCTGGAGCTGAAGGCCGAGGCCGTACCGGCGACACCGGCTGGCCTGGCCGCAGAGCCGGCTGCATCTCCCGTCTCCGAAAGCCTCGCCGAAACTCCGGCGCCCGAACTGCCGAAAGCGTATCGCGCCCGGGTCGAGACCGCCCGTCGCACCCGCCGCGCGGCCCTGCATGGTGCGGCCTGGGCCGGTGTGGCGAGCGTCTTCCTCGGCCTGCTGGCCGGAGCGTGGCTGTTCCGCGCCGAGGTGGTGGATGTGCTCCCCCGCACAGCGGTGGCCTATGCTGCGGTCGGCATGCCCGTGAATGTCACCGGGCTGGAGTTCGAGGCCGTCGGCGCCCGCGCCCTGCCCGACACACCGGGCAAGGTCATGGTCTCGGGCGCCCTGCGGAATGTGCGGGACCGTGAGATCGTCGCTCCCGCCATCCGTGTCGCCCTTCTGGACGACCATGGAGCCGAACTGTCCCACGCCGTGGTGCGTACGGACGGCGCCCCCGTTCTGCCAGGCCAGGTGTCCGGCTTTGCCGTTGTGCTGGCGGATCCGGGCGGCAAGGCCACCGGGGTCGGCGTCGATTTTGTGCTGGATGCCCCACCGCCACCGGTCGCTGTGCAGCGTCCGGTATCTCCTGCCAGGAATGCCGGCCACCACCCGGCGTCGGTGGTCGAGGTCGCACCTCCGCCGGTCGCCGCAGAGGCCCCGGCCCTGCGCCCGGCCCACACGGTCTCGACCGACACACCCCACGATCTGGCGCCCGCCGCCGCCGTCCCGCTCGACAGCCCGGCCCATTAGGCGCTATCGGCCCGTCATGGCCGATCCCTCTTCTGACCGTCCCGCCCCCTCCGTACTGCTCGACCAGGCAGGCGTGGCCGCCGTGGTCGAGGATCTGGCCGCCCGTATCGCCCCGCACGTCGACGACGAGACCGTTGCCGTGGTCCTGCTGACCGGCGGTCTGTGGTTTGCTGCCGATCTCACCCGGGCGCTGGCCCGACAGGGGCGTCACCTTCGCTTCGACGCCCTGTGGCTGGCCTCCTATGGCGACGACAAGGAGAGCAAGGGCAGCATTGAGGTGCGCGCCCCGCTGCAGCGGTCGGTGACAGGGCGCAAGGTACTGATCCTCGACGACGTCTTCGACACCGGCCTGTCGCTGGCGGAATCGGTGCGGATGGTCCGCGAGGCGGGCGCCGCCGAGGTACTGACCGCCGTCTTCGCCCGCAAGCCCTGGCCCCTGCCGCGCGCGCCCGAGCCGGACTTCGTCGGCTGGGACGCCCCGAACCGGTTCCTTGTGGGCTACGGGCTGGACCATGGCGGGGCCTGGCGCGGCCTGCCCGATATCTGCGCCCTCGACTGAGGTCTCAGGTCTGCAGCCAGGGCGCGACCGTCTCGCGCGCCAGCATGGCCGCATAGTCGGGCCGGGGGCGGACCACGGCGAACCGGTCGCCGTCCACCAGCACTTCGGGCACCAGCGGGCGGCTGTTGTACTCGCTGGCCATGGCGGCCCCGTAAGCCCCGGCGCCCTTGAATACGACAAGATCACCGGCCGCCAGCTCGGGCAGCAGCCGGTCGCGGGCAAAGGTGTCTCCGGTTTCGCAGACCGGGCCCACGACGTCATACAGGACTTCGGCCCGGCCCTGATCCGTCACCGGCATCAGCGGGTGGAAGGCGTCATAGAGCGCGGGCCGCATCAGGTCGTTCATGGCCGCATCCAGCACCAGAAAGCGCCGTCCGTCCGGCCGCGTGTTGACGTGGATGACCCGGGCCAGCAGCACCCCGGCATTGGCGACCAGCAGGCGACCGGGTTCGAAAACGGTGTCCACGTCCAGCCCCGCCATCGCCTCACCGACCATGGCCGCATAGGTCGCCGGGTCGGGCGGGGTCAGTCCGGGCTCATAGGGCACCCCCAGACCGCCGCCGAGGTCCAGAACCAGGACCGCGTGGCCGTCGGCGCGCAG
>CAYNDG010000221.1:0-3222 GCA_964395805.1 uncultured Brevundimonas sp. | reverse complement strand
ACACTCTACGACAAGATGGCGCGGCACGGCATACAGCCGGCCGCCCATCGTGGCAGGGACTAGCGGTGCCCGGCGCTATTGCGGGACGCTGGGCGCGCCGAAATCGAAGGCAGGCTCCTGGCGGCGCGGACTGCTGCCAAAGGAGTAGGTCAGGCCGATATACCAGGTCGGTTCACTGAAGCGCACCCGGCTGCGATCCTGGAAGTCCGGCGTCTGGGTGAAGGATTCGATCTCGGCCGTGTCCAGAATATTGGTGCCCGTCACGACCATGCTGAAGGTGTCGGTGAACTTGCGGCGATAGCCGAAGTTCAGCATGCCGAAGTCCCCCCGCTCACTCTGGGCCTGAATCTGCTCGCCGACATAGAAGCCGTTCAGCTGGAAGAAGTCGGTATCGGTCGGCGACCAGTTGATGGAGGCCCTCGCCGTGCCGCTGGTCCCGCTGCGCTCGATTCCGCCCGCGATGCCCGGGATGTAGATGTCATTGCGGAACAGGGTGCCGGACGCATTGTAGGTCACCTGGCTGCCGAGGCGGCCGTTGACGATGAACTCGACACCGGTGCGCTGGCTCTCGCCCAGATTCTCACGCGTCGTCAGCACCACGCCGCCGCCGATATCCTGCACGACGTCGGTGACACCGCCGCTGCTGTCCCGGAAGAAGGCCGTCACGGCATAGAAGGTTGGCCCCTTCCGCATCTGCCAGGTCAGCTCATAGGAGTCGGTGATCTCGGGATCGAGGTCCGGATTGCCGCGCCGCAGGTTCTGCGGGTCGACGTAGATGGTGTAGGGGTTCAGGTCCTGCGGCGACGGGCGGCTGATCCGGCGGCTGTATCCACCGCGCAGGCGCTGGCTGTCCGTCAGCTGGTACCCGAAGTTCAGCGTCGGGTACGCCTTCAGATAGTCCCGCTCGACCGTGATGGCGTCCGTGATCTGATCGAGGGTGAAGTCCACCTGCTCGACACGCAGCCCGGCCTGCACGTCCAGATCGCCAAACGGCCGCTCATAGGTGACATAGGCGGCGTGGATCCACTCTTCATAGTTGAAGCGATTGGTCAGGGCCGCGACCGGGGCCAGGCTGGCCTCGTCTGCGCCGCGCGAGCCGAAGGAGTCGAACGAGTCGTCACCGAGGTCACCCTCATAGCCAATCTTCAGCAGGCGGCGCTCGCCCATCGGGCGGGTGTAGTCGAGCTTGAACCCATAGGCATCGCGCCGGTTTTCGCTGCCGGTGCGCTGAAGAAAGTCCGGCTCGCCCCCGATCTGGGTGGTCGAAACCAGGTCGAGAGTGCGATCCGATGTGCTGGAATCGACTTCGAAATCGGCGACCAGCTCGTGCTGATTACCCTCCAGCTTGCGCCGCCACGACAGGCGTCCGCCGACGTTGGTATTGTCGAAACCACCGGACTGGTCCCGGATGTAGCGATCACTGACTGTGCCATTGCCATCAGCGCGCTCGAAGATCTGGGTGTTCGCATTCTCGGCATCGAAAGCGCGATAGCTCAGCTCCCCGCTGACCCGGTCACGGGCGTTCAGGTCATAGTCCGCGCTGATCCGGCCGTTGCCGAAGGTATTGGTGTTTTCGCCTCTGGACACGCTATCCTCGACAACCGTGGCAGCAGGCGTCGCTGCCGGCCGCAAGCGCTCCGAGTCGTTCTCGAACTCACTGACGTTCCGACGCAGGCCGAGGTCGCCCGAAAGGGTCAACCCATTCCGGGTGCGGCTCCCGCTCAGCGACAGGTTGCCGCGCTCCCCACCGTCCCAGGAGGCGCGAACGCCAACCGAGGTCACCGATGGCTGGGTGGTCCTGGTGACGAGGTTGATGACCCCTCCGCTGCCTTCGGGGCTGAAGGCCGCCGACGGGTTGGTAATGACTTCCACCCGCTCGATCTGGCTTCCGGACATGGCCTGGAGCACGTCGGCGCGTGAGGCGCCGCGCAGCATGGCCGAAGGGCGTCCGTCGACCAGGATGGTGACATTGCCGTCGCCACGCAGGCTGACGTTGCCCTGCAGATCGACCTCGACCCCCGGAACATTGCGCAGGACGTCCGCGACCGATCCGGTCTGGGCCTGCACGTCATTGGCGACATTGTAGATCATCCGGTCGGCGGCGGTGATGATGTCGGTCCGCGTGCCCCGGACAAGAATCTCGTCGACCTCGGTCGCCTCTTCCTCGGCGTCCTCCTCACCGGAGGCGACGGGAGGGTCCTGGTCAGCGTCCTGCGCCAGCGCGGGCGCCGAAGCAAACAGCGCACATCCAAAAAGGAGCGCCGAGGTCATCAGCAGCTTACGGTTCGACATGTTCAGCCCGATCAAGAGGAGGAAATGGTCCCGGGACGAAGCGATTTCGCCTACGGCAACAAAGAGGTGCTTCCGTGCGCGGTATCACGTCGCCGGGGTGCGACAAGTTAAATCCCGGACAGGTTCGGGGCCGCACGGTGTTCGGATGCGTCCATAAATCCAATCTATGTTCAGCATCAGAAAATAGTCTTAGCCTATTGACGAGGGTTTGTTACCTTGGTCGGATCACGTCCCGGGCTCGCACCGGGCCTCAACGATTCCCGGGAGAACACGGCATGGACGGAAACGCAGGCGACCCCCTCAGCGACCCCAAGAAGCAGCGCGGCGCGCTTCGATCGCTTCTGGGCCGCACCAATCGCGACTGGTGGCCGAACCATCTGGCGATCGACATCCTGCACCAGCAGGGCCGGACCGGCGACCCGATGGGCGACGACTTCAACTATGCCGAGGCCTTCAAGAAGCTGGACTATGCGGCGGTCAAGCGTGATCTGCATGCCCTGATGACCGACAGCCAGCCCTGGTGGCCGGCGGACTATGGCCATTACGGCCCCTTCTTCATCCGCATGGCCTGGCACAGCGCCGGCACCTATCGCACCGGCGATGGCCGCGGCGGCGCCTCCTCCGGCTCCCAGCGCTTCGCGCCCCTCAACTCCTGGCCAGACAACGCCAATCTGGATAAGGCCCGGCGCCTGCTGTGGCCGATCAAGCAGAAATATGGCGCCAGCCTCAGCTGGGCCGACCTCATGATTCTGGCCGGCAACGTCGCTATCGAGTCGATGGGCGGGCCGGTATTCGGGTTCGGCGGCGGTCGTGCGGATGTCTGGGAGCCCGAAAAGGACGTCTATTGGGGCACCGAGGAAAAGTGGGTCGGCGAAGAGGGCAATGAGACCCGCATCCAGCCCGACAAGGAGATGGCGCTGGAGGAACCTC
>CAYNDG010000220.1:0-3237 GCA_964395805.1 uncultured Brevundimonas sp. | reverse complement strand
TGGCGCTGCGCAATCGCTACAAGGACGCCTTCGAAAAGCACCACGGCATCAAGCTGGGCTTCATGAGCTTCTTCGTGAAGGCCACGATCGCCGCGCTCAAGGAACTGCCCGCCGTCAACGCCGAGATCGATGGCACCGACATCATCTACAAGAACCACTATGACATCGGCGTCGCCGTCGGCACCGAAAAGGGTCTGGTCGTGCCGGTGCTGCGCGATGCCGACACCCTGTCGCTGGCCGGTATCGAAAAGGGGATCGGCGATCTGGGCCGCGCCGCCCGCGACGGCAATCTGACGCTGGACCAGCTCCAGGGCGGCACCTTCACCATCACCAACGGCGGGGTCTATGGCTCGCTGATGTCGACGCCGATCCTGAACATGCCCCAGTCGGGCATTCTGGGCATGCACAACATCGTCCAGCGCCCCATGGCCATCAACGGCCAGGTCGAGATCCGGCCGATGATGTATCTGGCGCTCAGCTACGACCACCGCATCGTCGACGGCAAGGAAGCCGTGACCTTCCTTGTGCGGATCAAGGAGCACCTCGAGGATCCGCAACGCTTCCTGCTGGATCTGTAAGCCGGAGCGTGGGCGATGGCCCTTCGCGAGATCGCCCGCTTCGTCGATGTCTATGAGGCCGATCTGGCTGCGGCCTTCCTTGAGTCGCACGGCATTCGCGTCACCGTGACCGAGCGGTTCCAGACGACCGTGGACCCCCTGATGCAGCGGGCGCTGGGCATCCGCCTGATGGCCCACGCCTCCGAGATCGAGGCGGCACGAGACCTTCTGGCACGCGTGAAGGCGGGCGAGTTTGCCGAATCGGATGAGTTCGAACCGACCGCCGAGAGGGACATGACTTCCGGGATCGGCGGTCGCGTGATGGCGGTGATGACCGCTGCCTCAGGGGGCTTTTCGGGGACCAGCATCCCGCGTCGCCTCAAACCGGTCCACTGGATCGGCCTGCTGCTGATCCTGTCGATGTTTGTCGTGCCCTATGTCGTCCTCCGCCTGGGGGCCTTGTAGGGCTCAGGCGTCGGGCGTCCCCAGCACCTCATCCGTATGCTCGCCCAGTGCGGGCGGCGGGCGATCATAGGCAACCGGCGTCACCGACATCCGGATCGGGCTGGCCACGGTGCGGATGGGTTCCGACAGATCGGCGCGGGTCTGCCGGACCTCCAGGCCCCGGTGCTTCGCCTGCGGCTCGGCGAACACCTGATCGACCGTATTGACCGGGCCGCAGGGCACGCCCACCGCCTCCAGCGCTGCCATCAGCCCCTTCATCTCATGTCCGACGGTCATCGCCGACAGTTCGGCCGACAGGGTCGCGCGGTTCTCGATCCGCACCGCATTGGTGGCATAGCGGGGATCGGTGCCCATGCCGGGCGCCCCCAGCGCCGTACACAGGGCCCGGAACTGTCCGTCGTTACCAACCGCGATCACGACCATTCCATCCGCACACGGAAAGGGCTGATAGGGCGACAGATTTGGGTGGGCATTGCCCATGCGCGTCGGGGCGGTTCCCGAGACGAAATAATTGGTCGCCTGATTGGCTAGCATGGCCGCCTGCACATCGAACAGGGCGATGTCGATCTGCTGGCCCTCGCCCGTCGCCCGCGCATGCCACAGCGCCGCCAGAATGGCGTTCGAGGCATAAAGGCCGGTGAACAGATCGGCGACCGCCACCCCGACCTTCATCGGCTCGGCCCCGGGGGCGCCGTCGGGCTGGCCGGTGATCGACATCAGCCCGCCCATGGCCTGGATCATATAGTCGTAGCCGGCCCGGTGGGCGTCCGGCCCATCCTGACCAAAGCCGGTGATCGAGCAATAGACCAGTCCGGGATTGATCGCCGCAAGTGACGCCCAGTCCAGCCCGTACTTCTTCAGACCCCCCGTCTTGAAATTCTCGACCACCACATCGCAGGTCGCGGCAAGGCGCCGGACCGCCTCTGCCCCCTCCGGCGTGGCGATATCGACCGCCACCGACTTCTTGCCCCGGTTGGCGCACAGGAAATAGGCGGCATCGCCCCGCGATCCGTCGGTCTTGGTGGTGAAGGGCGGGCCCCACAGGCGGGTATCGTCACCCACACCGGGCCGCTCGATCTTGATCACCTCGGCGCCCAGGTCGGCGAGCGTCTGCGTCGCCCACGGCCCGGCCAGCACCCGGCTTAGGTCAAGGACGCGAACGCCCGCCAGCGGTCCCTTTGCGGATGATGTCAAAGGCCGGGATCCCAGACGCCCGCCTCGCGCATGCGGCACTCGCGCGCCTCGCGGGCCCGGCCGTTCATTTCATCGGCCATGCCACAGACCTCGCGCGACACGGTCGTCCTGCACAGGCCGGGCACGACCGAATGGAGGAAGGCCGCGCCCGCCAGCTTCAGCAGGCGAAAGCCGAACCGTGACGACGCAGCCATATGTTCGAAATAGCCCTCGTCCACCTCGCGCGGGTGGTCGACGAACAGACGGTGAAACAGGCGGCTCATGCTGCGGATCATAGCCGCAGTCGCGGCGGCCCTCTACCCGTCCGGCGCGTTCTGGCCTAAACCCCGGCGGCAGGGGCAGGAAAAGAGGTCCGATCAGCGACCCGCCCGCAGATTCAGGAGCGCCTCCATGGCCGACGGCACCCCCCCGACCCGCACCTTCCGCTGGGATGACCCGCTGGATATGGACAGCCGCCTGACCGATGACGAGGGCATGATCCGCGACGCCGCCCGGTCCTATGCCCGCGAGCAGCTGCTGCCCCGCGTCGTGCGCGCCTTTGCCGACGAGACCTTTGACCGCGCGATCATGACCGAGATGGGCGAGATGGGCTTTCTCGGCGCCATGCTGCCCGAGGAATACGGCGGATCGAACGCCTCCCACGTCGCCTATGGCCTGATCGCCCGCGAGATCGAAGCGGTCGACAGTGGCTATCGCTCGGCCATGTCGGTCCAGTCCTCGCTGGCCATGTACCCCATCTATGCCTTCGGCTCCGACGAGCAGAAGGCGAAATTCCTGCCGAAGATGGCGGCCGGTGAGTGGATCGGCTGTTTCGGCCTGACCGAGGCCGACGGCGGCTCGGACCCGGCCTCGATGAAGACGAAGGCGGAAAAGGTCGACGGCGGCTATCGCCTGAACGGCGCCAAATACTGGATCACCAACTCGCCGATCTCGGACCTGGCCATCGTCTGGGCCAAGCTGGACGGCGAGATTCGCGGCTTCATCGTCGAGCGCGACTTCGACGGCTTCACCACCGACAAGA
>CAYNDG010000219.1:0-3237 GCA_964395805.1 uncultured Brevundimonas sp. | reverse complement strand
ACCATCCTGGAGGTTCGCGGTGCCGCACGCGTTGGAGCCATCCCCGGCGTTTCTGGCCTATTTCGACGATCTGCCCGACCCACGGCAGCGCGGCAAGGTGCTGTATCCGTTTCCCGAACTGCTGCTGTGCTGCTTGGTGGGCGTGCTGTGCGGGGCCAACGGCTGGGTGGAGGTGGAGGAGTACAGCGAGGCCAAGTTGGGCTTCCTGCGGCGCTTCCTGCCCTTCGAGCACGGCGTGGCGAGCCACGACACCTTCTCCGATGTGTTCAACGCCCTGGACCGCGACGCCTTCGCGGCCGCCTTCATCGCCTGGGTTCAGGCGCTTCAGGAGGACATCCGGGAGATCGTCGCCATCGACGGCAAGACGCTGCGCCGGTCGTTCGACCGGGCGCGCGGGCGCGGCGCCATCCATATGATCTCGGCGTGGGCGGGCGCCCAACGGCTCGTGCTGGGCCAGATGAAGGTCGCCGACAAGAGCAACGAGATCGTCGCCATTCCTGAACTCCTCGGCCTGCTGACGCTCAAGGGCGCCATCGTCACCGTGGACGCCATCGGCTGCCAGAAGAAGATCGCCCAGGCGATCCGCGGCGCCGGCGCGGATTACCTGCTGGCGCTCAAGAGGAACCAGGAGGCGCTGCACCGGGACGTCGTCGAGTTCCTGACCGAGCAGCGCGCCAACGGCTTCGCCGACTGCGCGCCTGGACGCTGGGGGACGCTGGAGACCACCGACGCCGACCATGGCCGGATCGAAACCCGCCGTCACGGGATCACCGACGACATCGCGTGGCTGACCGTACGGCATCCCGACTGGGCCGACCTCACCTCCATCGGCATGGTCGAAGCCGTCACCAAGGCTTCGGACGGCGCCGCCACAAGCCAGACCCGCTACCACATCGCCTCGTTTCCCGCCGACGCCGCGCTGTTCGCCAGGGCGTCCCGGCAACATTGGGGCGTGGAGAACGGTCTGCATTGGACCCTCGACGTCGTCTTCCGCGAGGACGAATGCCGCATCCGATCCGGCAACGGACCCGCCAACTTCGCCACCGTCCGGCACATGGCGATGAAGCTGCTCCAGCGAACCCAGACCCCGAAAAAGAAGAGTATCCGCGTCAAGCGCGGCCTCGCCGCCATCAGCGACGACTTCCTCGCGTCCGTCCTCTCCGCTCCGTAAACCCTTCAAGCGATTCCCGTGGGTTCCGGGCTGACAATCGGATGTGGATCGGGGTAAACAGATCAGGCTAAACAGGTGGGCTGATCGGGGAGAGGGTGCCGGAACGGTTCTCCATCCTCCAGCATCATGTGCCCTGCCGCTGCCGGTACGATGCCGCTTGTCCATCGACCCTTTTGCCGGTCGACCAAGGACAGGGGAGTTGTGCCGTGCCGTCGGGCTTGGACGGGTCGGATCATGATACGCGCGCCGGATCGGCCTTTTGCCGTGAAAGCGGGCGTTCTGACGGGAGATGGCAAGGGCAATGGTCGACGGTGCAGTGGTCAAGGGCGGGTTTCCATCGGTCGCACCGCTCCTGTCTTCCGCTTGGCGCGGTCGACGCGAGCCCGCGTGGAACCCCTGGAGTGCGGGCCGGTTTGCTGAAACACCACTTCGGGCGTCGAATGCTGTCTGTTCTCCTGCTTAGCCGTTACGACCGCCTTGGGGCCAGCAGCCGGCTGCGATTTCTTGATTTCGTCAAGCCGCTGGCGGACGACGGGATTGTGGTGACGCCGGCTCCGCTGGTCAATGACGGCTATCTGCGTGCCTTCTACGCCGGGCGTCCGCCCAACCCGTGGGCGCTCGCGACGAATTACGCCCGGCGTCTGGGCGATCTGTTGCGGGCCCGCCGTTTCGACGTGGTATGGCTGGAAAAGGAGGCGCTGCCCTGGCTGCCGGCCTGGATCGAAAGCATGCTGCTGCGGCGGGTGCCCTACGTCATGGACATCGACGACGCTTGGTACCTGCGCTACGGCGCCCACCGGCTGGCGCCGGTGCGCTGGCTGCTGGACGGCAAGCTCGAACGCTTGGCGCGCGGGGCGCGGCTGGTGGTGGCCGGCAACCATTACCTTGCCGATTGGGCGAGGGACTGCGGGGCGGGCGAGGCCATGGTGCTGCCGACGGTGATCGACTTGGGCCGCTATCCTCCGCCGCAGCCGCCGCCCTGGCCTCCGGGCGGGCGGGCGTTGACCGTCGGCTGGATGGGATCCCCCTCTTCGGCCAGCTACCTCACGCTCGCCACCGATGCACTGGCACGGCTGGCCGACCAAGTCCGTCTGCGCGTCGTCGGGGCTGGCGACCTGACGCTGCCCGGCGTCAACGTCGAGTACGCCCCCTGGAGCGAGGCGACCGAGGTGGTCGAACTGGCCGGGTTCGACATCGGCATCATGCCGCTGGCCGACGGGCCGTGGGAGCGCGGCAAGTGCGGCTACAAGCTGATCCAGTACATGGCGGCCGGCCGGCCGGTGGTGGCTTCTCCGGTGGGGGTCAACGCCGTTCTGGTGCGCGACGGGGAGAACGGCTTCCTGGCCGAGGACGAGGCCGGCTGGGTCCATGCGCTGGAGCGGCTGGCCACCGACGGGGACCTGCGCAACCGCATGGGGATCGCCGGCCGCCGGCTGGTGGAGGCGCGCTACACCCAGCAGAGAATCCTGCCCCGGCTTGCCGGCGCGTTGCGCCGGGCGGCGTGCCAGGGACCCTGCCCGCAGGGCCCGGCCGACGCGTCCCGATCGGGTTGAACGGGCCTTCCGGTTTTCCCTGCCTGTTCTTTACAAGCCTGCATCTCGCAAGGATGACGCCATGACCGAATGGCCCGGACGCTATCGCCTCTGCCTCGACCGCATCATGGTCGGAGCCCATCTTGAGGTGGACGGCTGGGCGTTCCACGAACAGCACGGATCGTGCCGGGTGGAAATCCTGGTGGATGACCGGCGCCAGCCCGGCGCCCGGGCACGGCTCGGTCTTCAACGGCACGACGTGGGCATCGCCCTGGGGGCCCCGCTGGCCAGCCGCTCTGGCTTCCGGCTGGCCGTCCCGCTGCCCGCCGAGGCCGCCTCGGTGTCCCTTCTGCTGAGCGCCGACGGGGAGATGGGCGTCCTGCCGATCCTGGTGCGCGACGGGCCGTCGTGGTGGAATTGGCGGGTCGTCGCCGGGCCGGCTCCGGAGGCCGTGACCTGCGGTTTCCTGACCGAGCGCGGCCCGCGCTTCGCCGCCGCCCGGCCTTCGGGGGCGGGCCGGCTGGGCCGGGCGCT
>CAYNDG010000218.1:0-3262 GCA_964395805.1 uncultured Brevundimonas sp. | reverse complement strand
GGCATTCGCCGGGTCGCGATAGACCTGCCAGTTCACGCCGATCTCCAGAGGCCCGCGCCCGTCATAGTCGACGAAGGCGTCCGACCCGCTCTGCCATTCACTTCTGAACACAAGGGTCAGCCGGTCGGTCAGGCCATACTCGGCGTAAAGGCTGAGGCTGGTGTCGCGCCGCTCGACCGGGAGCGCCACGCTGGTTCCATCCGGGTCAAAGCCGCGCTCGGCCCGCATCCCCTCATATTTCAGGATGAACTGTGCTGTG
Source organism: uncultured Brevundimonas sp. (assembly GCA_964395805.1). GTDB lineage: Bacteria > Pseudomonadota > Alphaproteobacteria > Caulobacterales > Caulobacteraceae > Brevundimonas. The sequence goes on along the minus strand of CAYNDG010000218.1, from coordinate 3,003 downwards.
GCCCGGTCACGGGTCCAGGGACCGGCGGACACCGGAGTGGCCGCGGCTGCCGCACCGGCGAGGACCAGGACGATGCCGGTCCCCCGCACCATGCTCAGGCGTCATAGCCCGGCGACTTCCGGTCCAGCAGGCGCAGCGCGCCCGGCCAGGCCAGGGCCGATACAAAGCCGATGCCCTTGCCCTGCTCCCTTGTCTCGGCCTGCGCCGCATCGGGGGCCATCAGCACATGGTCGCGCCCCGCCGACAGGGCCGCGATCTGCTGGGCGCAGGCCCGCTCAAGGAAGAACATTCCGACCCAGGCCGCCGCAGCCGTCGGCCCCATCGCGAGCGTACCGTGATTGCGCAGCAGCATCAGGGATTTGTCACCCAGATCCGCCACCAACCGCTCACGCTCGTCGTGGTTCAGCGCCAGTCCTTCATAGCCATGATAGGCGACCTGATGCTGGAGGAGACAGGCGTTCTGGCTGATCGGCAGCAGGCCATGCTGCTGGGCCGCCACCCCGACTCCCGCGACCGTATGCAGGTGGATGACGTAATGGGCATCCTCGCGTGCCGCATGCACCGCCGAGTGGATGGTGAAACCGGCCGGATTGATGAAGCTGGTCGTCTCCTGAACGATATTGCCGTCCAGATCGACCTTCACCAGTGACGAGGCGGTGATCTCCTCGAAATAGTATCCGTAGGGGTTGATCAGGAAGTGGTGCTCGGGGCCGGGCACCCGCGCCGAAATGTGCGTAAAGATCATGTCGTCCCAGCCATGCAGGGCCACAAGTCTGTACAGCGCGGCGAGATCCACCCGGGCCTGCCATTCAGCCTCGGATACGCGGGACTTCAGCGATGCAGGCGCGCCATCAGCCATCGGACTTCCTCCTCGATGTCACCGGGAAACTCGCGCCACTTGGCGGGCCGGTCAAGCCGCCCGACGATACGGCCAAGCTCGGCAAGGTGTGGTTAACTCCCTCTTCACCGCAATTGAGCGATAGTGAGCTTGGCATTGAATCGGCCCGGTCGTCGGACCGATTTGCCGGGAGTTGTCGGTCGTGACGGCAGTCGCCCTCGAGGACACGGGTCCCTCTCATCCTTCCGGCCCGGCCATGGGCGAGCTGCTGACACTCGCCCACAGTCGAACCCTCGAAGACCGCCAGCGACTTCTGATGGGCGTCATGGCCCTCTGCGACCAGCATCCGGCTGCCAGCCAGGACCTGTCGCCTGTCCTGACCGACATCTTCCTCGTCCTCGCCCGTCAGGCCGAGCACGACATCCGCAAGGCGCTGTCCGAGCGTCTGGCAACGGCGACCTGGGCGCCGGCCGCCCTCATCAACATCCTCGCCCTCGACGAGATCGAGATCGCCCGCCCCATCATTTCGGGCAGCCCGATCCTGCGGGATGAGGACCTGCTGAAAATCCTCGTCGAGGCCAGTCTCGAACACCAGATCGAGGTCGCTCGCCGGCCCCGGATCAGCGCCCGCGTCGCCGACGCCATTCTCGACCAGGCGCATCCGGCCCCCCTGACCGCGCTCGCCGGCAATGCCTCGGCTGAAATCAGCGCCGAGGGCCTGCGTCGGCTGGTCGATCACTCCCGTCGCCTCGCGGCCCTGCGCGCCCCCCTGATCCGGCATCCCCGGCTGAATGAAAGCCTCGCCCGGGAACTCTACAGCTGGGTCGGTACGGCCCTGCGTGAGTCGGTTCAGGAGCGTTTCGCCATCACCGACCTTCAGCTGAATGAGGCTGTCGACGACGCCATCCAGTCCGCATTCTCCGCCCTTGGCTCGAGGCCGGGGCCGGAGCCGGAGGACCCGGGTCGCGATGAAATGGACCGCCGCCTCGTCGCCAAGCTGCAGGCTGCCGGTCAACTGCGCCCCGGCTATCTGATCCGGGCCGTACGCGAGAAAAAACTGGGACTGTTCCTGCACGCCCTCGCTGTTCTCGGGGGATTGAGCATGGCCCAGGTGCGGGCCTGCCTGTCCCAGACGACACCGGAGGCTCTCTATTACGCCTGCGCCGCCGTCGGCATCGACCGGGCGGTCTTTCCGCCCCTGCTCTACGAGATCCGTCAGCTGAACGGCGGTCCTCCGGGCGAGGCCGGACAAGCGGTGTGGCTGCGCGGAGCCCTGTCGCCGGCCTCGGCCAAACGTGCGTTACTGGCCCTGATCGGTGATGGTGACACCTCAGCCGCCTGATCATCCCGATGGGGACGCGCACGACCGGCCGCCCCGACCGGGTTTGACAACGGGGCGCCCCCGGTCTCACCTGTCGCGGTGACTCCTCCACCTGCCCCAAGACTGGCCTTCACCGCCAGCGAACGTCCGGAAGCCCAGGCCGCCCGTGAGCGGCTGTGCGAGCGCTATGCCCATGTGCCGGAGGCAGAGGCCGACGTCATTGTGGCCCTCGGCGGGGACGGCTTCATGCTCGAGACCCTGCACGCCAACCTGTCCCGGCGTATTCCCGTTTACGGCATGAACCGCGGCTCCGTCGGCTTTCTCATGAACGACTATGAGGAAGACGATCTGCTGCCCCGCATTGCGGCCGCTGACCGTACTGTGATCCACCCCCTTCAGATGGACGCATGGAGCGAGTCCGGCGCCACCCACAGCGGGCTGGCGATCAACGAGGTCTCCCTGCTTCGCCAGACCCGCCAGAGCGCCAAGCTCAGGATCCGCGTCGACGACCGCATCCGCATGGAGGAGCTGACCTGCGACGGGTGCCTGATCGCAACTCCGGCCGGATCAACGGCCTATAATCTGTCGGCTCACGGGCCGATCATACCCCTGGAATCCCGCATTCTGGCCCTCACTCCGATCAGCGCCTTTCGCCCGCGTCGCTGGCGCGGGGCCCTGCTGTCGCACGAGGCCCGCGTCAGCTTCGAGGTGCTTGAGCCCGACAAACGCCCTGTCAGCGCGACCGCCGACAGTTTCGAGGTACGCCGTGTCCGGAGGGTGGATGTCTGCGAGCGCCGCGACATCAGTCTGACCATGATGTTCGATCCGGGGCGCTCCTTCGAGG
>CAYNDG010000217.1:196-3272 GCA_964395805.1 uncultured Brevundimonas sp. | reverse complement strand
GAGCCGCGACGGCTGGCCGCGCGAGCTGCGGCCGAACGCATGGCCGAGATGCGCGGTGAGCCGGTCGGCGAGACCGTCGGCTATCGCACCCGCCTGCAAAGCCGGGTCGGGCCCAGGACCCGCATCGAGGTGATCACCGAAGGCATCTTCACCCGCCGGATCATCGCCGATCCCGGGCTGGAGGGCGTGGCTGCGGTCCTGTTCGATGAGTTTCACGAGCGCAGTCTGGATGCCGATCTGGGGCTGGCGCTGGCCCGCCAGACGCAGGAGCTGCTGCGGCCCGACCTGAAGCTGGTGGTCATGTCGGCGACGCTGAATGTGGCGTCCATGGTAAGGGTGCTGGACGGTCCGCCGGTGATCGAGGCGGAGGGCCGCGCCTTCCCGGTCGAGACCATCCATCTGGGCAGCAACCCTTCGGATCGGCTGGAGGCGGCGGTGGCCCGTGCGGTCCGCCGGGCGCTGGGTGAGACGGGCGGGTCGGTGCTGGTCTTCCTGCCCGGGCAGTCGGAAATCCACCGGGCCGGACGGGCGCTGTCCGAAGCGTCCCTGCCTGCGAATGTGGAGCTGGTCAGCCTGTATGGCGGGCTGGAGCGGGCCGCGCAGGACCGGGCGCTGGCCGCCCCTCCGCCCGGCATGCGGCGGGTGATCCTGGCCTCCGCCGTGGCCGAGACCAGTCTGACCCTGCCGGGGATCACGGCGGTGGTCGACAGCGGCCTGTCACGGGTGCCGCGCTTTGATCCGGCCAGTGGATTGACGCGACTGGCAACCGTGAGGGTCAGCCGCGCCTCGGCCGATCAGCGGCGCGGCCGGGCCGGTCGGGTCGGGCCGGGCACCTGCTATCGCCTGTGGGACGAGGAACAGAGCCGGGGCCTGATCCCCGAACAGCCGGCCGAAATCCTTGAGGCTGATTTGACAGGCCTTGCGCTGGATCTGGCGCGGTGGGGCGCGCGGTCGGCCGAGGGGCTGGCCCTGATCGATCCGCCGCCGACGGGGGCTTTTGCCGAGGCACGGGCAGTGCTGACCCGGTTGGGGGCGCTGGACAAGCGCGGCGACCTGACCCCGCACGGGCGACGCATGGCCGAGCTGCCGATGAGCCCCCGACTGGCGCATATGGTGGCGGTGGCCTCGGACCGGGGGGATGCCCTGACCGGGGCGCGGATCGCGGCCATTCTGGGGGAGCCCGGTCTGGGCGGGACCTCGACCGACCTGCGCGACCGGCTGGAGACGCTGGAGCGCGACCGCTCGCCACGCGCCCGCGACGCGCTGAAGCTGGCCGATCGCTGGGCGCGGCTGGCGGGGGGCGGGCAGGGGGGCGAGGTTGATGCTGGCCTTCTGGTTGTCGAGGCCTTTCCCGAACGGTTGGCGCGGGCGCGGGGCAAGCCGGGCGAGGTGAGGCTGGCGTCGGGGCGCGGGGCCTTTCTGGAGCCGACCGATGCGCTGGCGTCCTCGCCCTGGCTGGCGGTGGCGGAGCTGAGCGGCGGGGTCAACGGAGACCGCATCCGTCTGGCCTGTCCGGTGGAGATCGATGCGCTGGCCCACCGGATGGTGGAGGAAGAGCGGATGGTCCGCACCCCCTCGGGCCGGATGGAGCTGCGGCGGCTGAAGCGGATCGGGGAACTGGTGGTGGGGGAGGTGTCGCTGGGCGCGCCGGACAAGGCGCAGATGGCGGACCTGCTGAAGGGCGAGGTCGAGCGGGAGGGGCTGAAGGGCCTGCGCTGGGGGGAGCGGGCCTCGGCAATGCGGGCGCGGCTGGCCTTTCTGCGTGGGCTGGATGACGGCTGGCCGGATGTGTCGGATGCCGGGCTGCTGGAGGCGCGCGAGGTGTGGCTGTGGCCGCTTCTGGCAGGTGTGCAGGGGCTTGAGGGGATCGCGGACGGCGCGCTGGAGCAGGGCCTGCGCGCGCTGATCTCCTGGGACCGACAGCGCGATCTGGACCGGCTGGCGCCTGCGCGGCTGGAGACGCCGCTGGGGTCTGCCGCCATCGACTATGCCGCCGAGGGCGGACCGCGCGTCGATATCCGCGTGCAGGAGCTGTTTGGCGTGAAGACCCACCCGACAGTCGGCGACGGTCGGGTGCCGCTGACGCTGGCCCTGTTGTCGCCCGCGCGACGCCCGGTACAGGTGACAAAGGATCTGCCCGGCTTCTGGAAAGGCTCATGGGCCGCCGTGCGCGCCGAGATGCGCGGCCGCTATCCCCGCCACCCCTGGCCCGAAGACCCCGCCGCCGCCGAACCCACGACCCGGGTCAAGCCGAGGGGGACCTAGCGGTCCTCCGTCGCGGCATAGGCCATGATGCCGGTGGCCACGGCGAGGTTGAGGCTGTCGGCGCGGCCGCGCATCGGGATTTTGACATTGACGTCGCAGGCGGCGGCCAGCGCATCGGTCAGACCCGCCTGTTCATTGCCCATCAGCACCAGACTGGGCCGGGTGAAGTGGGCGGTGCCGGGAGCCTCGGTGGCATCCAGCCGGGTGCCGATGACACTGCCGGGCCAGGACTTGCGCCATTCGAGGAAGGTCTCGGGCATGGTCCGGGTCAGGGTCACGGCGAACACCGACCCCATGGTGGCCCGCACGGCCTCGACCGAATAGGGGTCGACGCAGTCGCCGATCAGGATGACGCCGCCACAGCCCGCCGCATCGGCGGTGCGGATGATGGTGCCCAGATTGCCTGGATCGCGGACCTGTTCCAGCGCGATCCAGGCCGGGGCCGAGGTCGGGTCGATGGCATCCAGCGGCGTATAGACCTGGTCGAAGACGGCCAGCACCGTCTGGGGATTATCGCGGCGGCTGATCTTTTCGAGGATGGGGTGGGTGACGACGACGATCTCGCCGCCGGCCGCCTCGGTGGCCGCGCGGGCCCGGTCGAGCAGGGCGTGGGGCCGCGCCTCCATCCCCACCATCAGAAGGCGCGGGACGCGTCCCATATCAAGGGCTTCACCTATGAACTTCAGACCTTCGGACAGGAACTGGCCGGTGTGCTCGCGTTCCTTGCGCATGTGCAGGGCGCGCACCGACTTGACGGTGTCGTTGGTCAGGGAGGTAAACCGGCTCACCTTCACGCCGCGCGCGGGTTGCA
>CAYNDG010000217.1:0-166 GCA_964395805.1 uncultured Brevundimonas sp. | reverse complement strand
CCGTTCTCGCCGGCTTCCGCCAGGGCCAGCTCGCCCCAGTCGATGCGACCCGCGCGCCCGGCGGTCGCCTGATCCATCAGGTGCGCCAGTGACAGGCCCGAGATGCGCGCAGCATAGGCATTGAGCAGCAGGAAGTCGGCCTCGGGTTCCAGAATGGCGGCGCAGT
>CAYNDG010000216.1:0-3289 GCA_964395805.1 uncultured Brevundimonas sp. | reverse complement strand
GGAGAGAACGCGACCGGACAGGGCCCGTTCCGTCAGCCCGACGCCCTTTCGGCCAGGGCGGCAGCCACATCACGGATGGCATCGTCCCACCCGTCAAAGGCGCGGCGGAAGGTCCGCATGTGCGGGTAGAAGGGATAGCGATCCGTCCCCAGCAGGTGCCAGTCGTCGGGTGCATAGATCAGCCAGGTCTCGGCCCCGACCGCCGCAGCGATATTGGTGCCGGCGATGCCCGGGCCAATGACCACGTCCATGGCGAGGGACAGGGCGGCCAGGTCCTCGAGGTCGTCCTTGAGATCGATGGGAGGCGTCCAGAGCCGGACGCCCGCGGCCTCGGCGGCGGCCAGATCCGCGCTGACATCGCCGCACTGCAGATTGACCATCACGCAGCCCGGCGTGGTCAGCACGGGTTTCCACCGCTCGAAGCTGGAGAAGTAGCGCGCCCGCACCCCGTTCAGAACCAGGCTCTTCCAGTGCAAGCCGACCTTGAGGCCGGGACCCAGCGCTGCGACCTCGGCCTTCCAGTGAGCCACACGCGCCGGGTCCGCCGTCAGATAGCCGACTCTTTCCGGGAAGGCTGTAACCGTCGGGCGGAAGACGGGCATCAGGCTGGCCATGGGCACCCAGACGTCGGCGGCCGGCGCATCGCCACCCTCCATGAACGGGATGTAGCGATACAGCCGTCCCTCCATCTTCACCGCCCGGTGACCACCGACGATCGCCTTCTGGAAGCTCCGCTGGAAAAGGTCGATCAGGCGAGGCTCGACCGCAACAATGACCTGGCCCTCCGGACCGACAGCCTCGATCAGGTCGCCGATGGCCGAGCCAAACACCATCTCATCGGCAATGCCCTGCTCCCCGACGACCAGAATGCGTCGTCCCGCGGGTGGCTGGCTGGTCGGGTCCCAGCGCGGCATGTCCACGACGGCATGCATCGCTTCGGGCATGTCGGCGCTGAGCCGGATCTCGTAGTCTGCCCAGCCGCCCGGCAGATCCCCTGCGCCCAGCCGCAACAGGGCGCGGGCCATCGTCATCATGGCCGTCTCATAGCCCGGCTCGGCCCCGGGCATGGCCGCCGCCAGATCCGCCAGGGCGCCTTCGATGTCACCGAGGGGCTGGCGGACATTGGCGCGGTTGTAGCGCGCTTTCGAGAACTCGGGGTCGAGGCGCAGGGCTTCCTCAAAGAAGGTGAGGGCGGTCGCCATGTCGCCCTGGTCGCTCTGGACGGTGCCGAGGGTGTTCCAGAGGAGGGCGCTGGAGGGCTCGACCTGGATCATGTCACGCAGAACATCCACGGCTTCGGCATATCGGTTCATGTCGCGCAGTACGCAGGCCAGGTTGTTGGTGGCATCCACATGTCCGGGTTCCACGGCCAGAAACTTGCGCAGCAGCTTTTCGGCGATTTCGGGCTGGCCCAGACGCTGGGCGAGGCGACTGAGATCATGGGCGATGTTGTTTTCGTCCGGCATCAGGGCGAGGGCCGCCTCATAGGCCGACAGGGCCTGGGCCAGATGGCCGGACTTCTCCTGGCAGATGGCCAGAACATGCCAGGCCAGACCGCTCTTCTCGTCGATCTTCAAAACCTCAAGACAGCGTTCAGCCCCCCGCATGTAGTCTTGCATGCGTACGGCCGCGACGGCGGATTTCAGCAGCTCCACCATACGGCGTTGGGTGCGCGCCGAGCCCGCCCGCCCGGACAGTTTGCGCGACAGGCGGTTGAGGGCGTCGGTGGAGGCGGCGTCGCCCGCCACGCCCTGTGCGACGGCGAACGGGCCGTGGGCAATCGGGGTGTCGGCGTCGAGGGCGGGAAGGGTCATGCGGAGCGGACTTTTCGTGGCGGGATTCCCCCCAGTCTGACCAGGGCTTCACAACACACGGTTAACCACGACTGTTTAGAGGCTCTTGGAGACCGCCGCGTTAGTTCGCAGGGGCGGGACTGAAGGGGAGGCCCGCCGGATGCCGCTGAAACTGTCCTTGAAACCGGGTGAGCGTTTCGTGCTGAACGGCGCCGTGGTCCAGAACGGAGATCGCCGCAGTGTTCTGGTTCTTCAGAACAAGGCCAGCGTGCTGCGCGAGAAGGACATCATGCAGCCGGACGAGGTCAACAGCCCGGCGCGCCGCATCTATTTCCCTGTGATGATGATGTATCTGGACGAGGCGGCGGCCCCCAAATTCCACGATGAGTTCACGCTGCGGGTGAGCGAATTCATGAGCGCGACGCGTAACCCGGAGGCGATGGCGGATTGCGTCGCCGCGTCGCGACATGTGCTGGCCAGGGAATATTACAAGGCGCTTATGACGGCGCGCAAACTGATTGAATACGAAGAGCAAAGGTTGGGTCATGTCGCTTCAGGCGTACAGCAAGGCCGCGGCGCGGACTGAGACACCCCGGGAGATGGAGTACCGGCTGTTCGGCCAGGTGACCCGCGCCCTCATGCATGCCGCCCAGACCGATCCATCGGATGTGGCGACCCGCATCGACGCCCTGGACTGGAACCGTCGTGTCTGGTCGGCCCTGGCGACCGACTGCTCGGATCCGGGCAACGCCATGGGCGAGGCCCTGCGCGCGCAAATCATTTCGATAAGCCTGTTTGTCAGCCGTCACAGCTCGCAGATCATGCGCGGCGAGGAAGATTTCGAGCCCCTGATCGATATCAACCGCATGATCATGCAGGGTCTGGCTCCGCACGCGTCGGAAGCTGCCTGATCCTTATTGCCGACCAGGAAGCTCTTGCCGGTCCCGGCGCCCCGCTACAACGGAAAACCGTTCGAAATCATGCCGCAAGAGCCCATCGCGCTGCGGCATTCTTCTTGCCTGTGCGGGAGCGAACCAGAACCGGTTCGACGGTCAGAAGACCGTTAGCCCCCCGACCAGAACGGAAGGACCCGCCGATGAGCAATTCGGTCAATACCAACGTGGGCGCCCTGATTGCGCTCCAGAACCTGAACGCCACCAACAACGACCTCGCGGTCACCCAAAGCCGGATCAACACCGGCAAGAAGGTGGCCAACGTGAAGGACAACGGTGCCATCTGGGCCATCGCCCAGGGGCAGCGTGCCGACATCGGGGCGCTGGGAGCGGTCAAACAGTCACTGGACCGTGGTGTCGCTGCAGTTGATGTGGCCATCGCGGCGGGCGAGACGGTCTCTGACCTCTTGCTGCAGTTGAAGGAGAAGGCACTGGCAGCGACCGACGCGTCGCTGAAGACGGCGGCTCGGGCCGCACTGAACGAGGACTTCCAGGCCCTGCGTGACCAGATCGCGACTGTGACCGCCAATGCCGAATTCAACG
>CAYNDG010000215.1:0-3289 GCA_964395805.1 uncultured Brevundimonas sp. | reverse complement strand
GACGAAGCCCAGATCGACCTCGTGCTCGATCATGCTGTCGGGATCGCGCTTGGTCCGGCGCGTCTTCTCGACGGTCAGCAGGCCGGCGTCCTTGCCCGACAGGCCGATGCCGCGCACGTCGGCCTCCTTGCCCGCGACGGTGATCCAGTGGGCGATCTCCTTGTTGACCGCGCCGGACAGGACCATTTCGGCCACCTGCATGGTGTCGGTGTCGGTCACGCGCAGGCCGTCGACAAAACTGGATTTGACGCCGGCCTTGTCCAGCATGGCACTGATCTGCGGGCCGCCGCCGTGCACCACGACCGGGTTCACCCCCATCAGCTTCAGCAGCACGATGTCGGCGGCGAACTGTCTGGCCACAGCGGTCTCGCCCATGGCGTGGCCGCCGTATTTGATCACGACCGTCTCGCGGTCATAGACCTGGATATAGGGCAGGGCCTCGGCCAGGGTGCGGGCCGTGGTCCAGGCGCGGTCTTCGGATTGGCGTTCGATCTCATCCATGGCCCGCGCTCACTAGATCGGATCGGCGCGGAACGGAAGCCGCAGGCGCGGGCTCGCGAGCCGCGTGTGGCACCCATATCGCTGTTCACCCGCAGTTGACCTGTGCCGTCTCTGTAACGCTTGTCGTTCCCGATTCCTGCTCTAGGGTGAATCCCGGATATTCACACAAGGGGCCTTCCCATGTTCGACACCCTGTTCACCGGTCGCCAGACGACCGCGCTTTCGGTCTTCGGTGGTTCCGGCAATACGGGTCGTTTCGTCGAGGACACGTCGGAGTCGGAGGCCTATTCCACCTTCGGTGCCATCTCCAGCTATGGCCTGTGCGGGGGCTGCGGCCGGTTCCACGGCGCCACGGATACGGGCGGCGACAGCAGCAGTCTGTTCGCCTTTCTGAACGGGGACAGCCGGGGCGGCGTCGGCGACAATGGCAAGCCCTCACTGGGACCGATTGACGCGGGCGCCCAGCTGGCGCGCGCCAATCTGTTCTGGAGCAGCAGCATGGGGTCACCGACGACGGTGACCTTCGCGTTCCGGTCGACGGCGCCGTCCAGCATGCCGAACGGTACGGACGGCTTCTCGCAGTTCACAAGCACCCAGATCACGGCGACCCTGCTGGCCCTCCAGTCCTGGGCGGACGTCGCCGGCATTACCTTCCAGCGCGTGTCCGACACCGGCTCCGACTATTCGAACAATGCCACCATCCTGTTCGGCAACTACAACTCCGGGGCCTCCGGCGCGGCGGCCTTTGCCTATCTGCCGGGCAACACCTCGGCGGGCGCCGCGCAGGGCGACGTCTGGATCAATAACAGCCTGGGCTATAACGCCACGCCGGTGCTGAACGCCTATGGCTATCAGGTGCTGACCCACGAGATCGGTCACGCCATCGGCCTGCTTCACCCCGCAGACTACAACGCCGGCGCGGGGGTCAGCATCACCTATGCGGCCCATGCCACCTATTTCGAGGACAGCCGCCAGTATTCGCTGATGAGCTATTTCAGCGAGCGTGAGACCGGCGCGGACTTTGTCCGCTGGGTGGGGAACAGCGGGTTCTTCCAGTATTCTGCGGTCCCGCTGATGGACGATATCGCGGCGGCGCAGCGGCTGTATGGCGCCAATATGACGACCCGTACGGGCGACACCACCTATGGCTTCAACTCCAACGCCGGCCAGCCCTGGTTCCAGCCGGACGGCAACGGCTACATGATCTTCGCCGTCTGGGACGCCGGCGGCAACGATACCTTTGACTTCTCGGGCTACAGCCAGAACCAGGTGATCGACCTGCGGCAGGCGGCCTTCTCGAACGTCGGGGGTCTGGTCGGCAATGTGTCGATCGCGCTCGGCGCGGTGATCGAGAACGCCATCGGCGGCTCGGGCAATGATCTGATCCGCGGCAACTCGGGCAACAATGTGCTGCGCGGCAACGGCGGCAATGACCAGATCGACGGCGGCCTGGGTATCGATACGGTCGTCTTCTCGGGGAACCGCAGCCAGTACACCATCACCTGGAATGGCCAGATCGGCACCGTGGTCGGCCCGGACGGCACCGACACCATCAGCAATGTCGAATTCCTGCAGTTCGCAGACCAGACCATCGCCGCGGCCCCGACCGGAGGCCTGGTGGTGTCCGGCGACATCACCAATGAGACGATCAATGGCACGACCTTCGGGGATGCCATCAACGGCCTGGGCGGCAATGATATTCTCAACGGCCTGGGCGGCAATGACGTCCTGGACGGCGGGTTCGGCAATGACACGCTGAACGGGGGGGATGGCAACGACACCCTGATCGGCGGGTTCGGCAATGACACGCTGGATGGTGGCAGCGGCTACGACATCGCCGACTATTCGACGGCGATCGGCGGGATCACCATGAGCGGCACGGTGGTCACCGGGGCGGCGGGCAACGACGTCCTGATCAGCATCGAGGAAGTCATCGGCTCGGCCTTCTCGGACAATCTGACGGGTACCGCCGGCAATGATGTGATCCGCGGCGGCGGCGGCGTGGACGTGATCAATGGCGCGGGCGGAAATGACCGGCTGTATGCCGGCGCCCCGGCCCAGATCGCGGCGCCCGATGTCATCAAGGCCCAGACCACCGCCAACACCAGCATCGGTGCGGCCGTGTCGCTGGATGGGACGTTCGACCTGTTGTACGATCCCGACATCGTCAGCTCGACCTCGATCCCGCACTCGACGGTCCGGGCGACGGCCAATGGGTCGGGCCGTGAATTCTATGCCATCACGGTCGAGGCGGGCGATGAGGTCACCCTCGACATCGATGGCGCCAGCTTCGACACCGTCCTGCGCATCCTCAATGCCGACGGGATCCAGCTGGCCCTCAATGATGACGCAGCGAACCCGGATGGCGCGGCGACCGACTCGGGCCTGACCTTCACCTTCGGTGCCAGCGGCACCTACTATATCGAGGTCTCGCGGTGGGCGAGCGGCAGCGGGGCGTCGGTCGTGACCCAGACGCCGCCGGCCGGCGGCACCTATACGCTCCACGTGTCGGTCCCCAGCGCTCCGGCCGTGCCCCTGACCTTGCAGGGCTCGACCCTCGACGGCGGGGCCGGCGATGACGAGCTGTTTGGCGGCTCCGGACCGGACCGGATGTACGGCGGCACGGGCAATGACACCTTCTACGTCGACGGCCAGCAGGACCTGGTATTCGAGAATGCGGGTGAGGGTTACGACACGGTGGTGTCGTCGGGCAGTTTCTACCTCTATGACAATATCGAGGCGCTGACGCTGTCGGGCGCGGGCAACACCTTCGGTGTCGGCAATGCGC
>CAYNDG010000214.1:3129-3341 GCA_964395805.1 uncultured Brevundimonas sp. | reverse complement strand
CGTCGACATTGTATTCGTAGCTGGCCGGGGTCTTGGCGTCCTCTTCCAGCGAGCCGTCCATCATCACCGAGGTGAAGCCGTACTGGATGGCGGTGGCGCAGGTCGCCGGCCCGTTCCCGTGGTCCTGGTGCATGCAGACCGGGATGTGGGGATACAACTCGGCCAGGGCGTCGATCAGCTTGGCCGGCACGCTGTCATTGGCATAGGAGCGC
>CAYNDG010000214.1:298-3041 GCA_964395805.1 uncultured Brevundimonas sp. | reverse complement strand
GGGCAGGCCGTAGCCTTCCTCGGCGGCGTGATCGAGCAGCTGGCGCAGGGTGATGCGGGCCATGGCGGGCGTCTCCTGAATTCGTCTTGTTCTTGCGGTCGGACTTAGCGCCACAGGCGGGCGAAGTCACGCAATGTAACAACTCAGGCCGCGGTCCGATCCGCGGTGTGGCCTCAGGTCCGCAGCGCCTCGACGCCCGGCAGGGGTTTGCCCTCCATCCACTCCAGGAAGGCCCCGCCGGCGGTGGAAACGAAGGTCAGGTCGTCGACGACCCCGCGTGGCTCATGGCCGCGACCGTGTCGCCGCCGCCGGCCACGGCGATCAGGGCGCCGGTCTTCGCCAGCTGGGCCGCCGCCTGGGCGGCCTTGACGGTGGCGGCGTCGAACGGCGGCACCTCGAACACGCCCAGAGGGCCGTTCCAGATCAGGGTGCGCGACAGGGCCATGGCCTTGACCAGCTTCTCGACCGTCAGCGGGCCGGCGTCGAGGATCTTCTCGTCGTCGCCGATCTCCTCGCGGGCCAGGACGGTGCGGGTCTCGGCCCCCGGCTTGACCTCGGTGGCCACGACCACATCGATCGGCAGCAGCAGTTCGCAGCCGTTGGCCTCGGCCTCGGCGATGATCTCGCGCGCCGTATCGGCCATGTCGCGCTCGGCCAGCGAACCGCCGATGTCGATGCCTTGCGCGAACAGGAAGGTGTTGGCCATCCAGCCGCCCGACCAGATTCTTCAGCAGGTCCAGCTTGGTTGAAACCTTGGCCCCGCCGACGATGCCCAGCACCGGCTTGACCGGATTGCCCAGGGCCGCATCCAGCGCCTCAAGCTCGCGCTTCATCGCCTCACCGGCATAGGCGGGCAGCAGGCGCGCCAGCCCCTCGGTCGAGGCATGGGCCCGGTGCGCGGCGGAAAAGGCGTCGTTGACGTAAAGGTCACCCAGTTCAGCCAGTTGAGCGGCAAAGGCGGGATCGTTCTTTTCCTCGCCCGCACGGAAGCGGACATTTTCCAGCAGGATCACCCCGCCCGGATCGAGGTCGTCCAGGGCCGCTTTCGCGACATCGCCGACGCAGTCATCTGCGAAGCGCACGGGCGCGCCGATCAACAGCTCCAGATCGTCGACCACGGGCTGAAGGCTCATCTCGGGCACCCGCTGGCCCTTCGGCCGGTCAAAGTGGGCCAGCAGTGCGACCCTGGCCCCCGCATCCCTCAGTCGCTGAATGGTCGGCAGGGCCGCGCGCAGCCGCGTGTCGTCGGTGACCTTGCCGTCCTCCATCGGGACGTTGAAGTCCACGCGAACGAGGGCGGTCTTGCCGGCGAGGCTGCCGAGGTCCTTGGGGGCGTCGTCGAGGGTGCGGAAGGTCATTTTTGGAAGTCTCTCCAGACGGCGGCGTCTTCGCCGGTCACTGTGAAACGCGTTACTTCGCCGGGAGGCTGAAGCCGCTCGAATAGAACCGTCGCGCCGGCAATGGCGACGGCGACAAGGACAAGGCCCAGTCCAGCCCTGCCCCGAAGAGTCCGGGCAATCGCGAGGACGGCTACCAGCCACAGCAGGCCGAATGCCGCCACCGCGGCAATCACGTCCCAACCCGTCACCAAGGTTCGGGGTTGTAGCGCCGTCCAGACCGTCGTTCCAACGACAGCAAGTGCAGGCCCTGCCAGTATACCTGCAAGACAGACGATGGCTGCGGCGCCCCAGATCCAGACCGGGATACGCCGCGACGCCATCAGATCAGCTTGCTCATCACCAGCGCGGTGTCGGCCATGCGCGTGGCGAAGCCCCATTCGTTGTCGTACCAGCTGAGTACGCGGACCAGCTTACCCTCGATGACCTGGGTCTGGGGCAGGGCGGCGGTCGAGCTGGCGGCGATGTGGTTCAGGTCCATGGACACGACCGGGTCGGTGGTGGTGGCCAGAACGCCCTTCATCGGGCCGTCGGCAGCAGCCTTCAGCGCGGCATTGACCTCCTCGACCGAGGTGTCGCGGCCGGGGACGATCTTGAGGTCGACGACCGAGACGTTCGGGGTCGGCACGCGGATCGACGAGCCGTCCAGCTTGCCCTTCAGTTCCGGCAGGACCAGGCCGACGGCCTTGGCCGCGCCGGTCGAGGTCGGGATCATCGACAGGCCGGCGGCACGGGCGCGGTACAGGTCCTTGTGCATCGTATCCAGCGTCGGCTGGTCGCCGGTATAGGCGTGGATGGTGGTCATATAGCCGCGCTCGATGCCGACCAGGTCATGCAGTACCTTGGCGATGGGGGCGAGGCAGTTGGTGGTGCAGCTGGCGTTCGAGACCACGATGTCATCGGCCGTCAGGGTGTCGTGGTTGACGCCATAGACGATGGTCTTGTCGGCATTGTCGGCGGGGGCGGAGACCAGCACCCGCTTCGCACCGGCGGTCAGGTGGGCCGAGGCCTTGTCCTTGGAGGCAAAGATGCCGGTGCACTCAAAGGCGATGTCGACGCCCAGATCCTTGTGCGGCAGATTGGCGGGGTCGCGCTCGGCCGTGACCTTGATCCGGCCCAGGCCCACATCGATCCAGTCATCGCCGTGCTCGACCGTGCCGGGGAAGCGGCCGTGCACCGAGTCATATTTCAGCAGATGGGCGTTGGTGGCCACGGGCCCCAGATCGTTGATCGCCACCACCTCGATATCGCGGCGTCCATGCTCGACGATCGAGCGCAGGACGAGGCGGCCGATACGGCCGAAACCATTGATGACGCCGCGATATTGAGGTGGTGGCGATCAACGA
>CAYNDG010000214.1:0-280 GCA_964395805.1 uncultured Brevundimonas sp. | reverse complement strand
GTGGGCGCTTCAATGGAACCGGGCGCGGCAAGGATCAACCCCCGGCGTGTAACAAGGCGTGATGGATTGTATCGCTGTCAGCCCTGGCCGCGAACCGGCCTGACGCGTGAGGCCGCCTCGCGGGCGCGTTCGCGGGCCTGATCAGTGTCGGTGCCGCGCGCGGTGGCGACGCCCATCCGTCTGCGCTCGAACGCCTCGGGCTTGCCGAACAGGCGCAGGTCGGCGGTCGGCACCGAGGGGGCCTCGGCCGCGCCCTCGAAGGCGGTCCCCCCGGCGGCCC
>CAYNDG010000213.1:0-3353 GCA_964395805.1 uncultured Brevundimonas sp. | reverse complement strand
ACGGGCGGGCTTGAGGCCTTCCTGGGCCTTGAGGGCTTCGGTCCGGGCTTGGGCGGCGGCGACCTCGGTCCTGCCGACCTCGGCCTCGGCTCCGCGCAGGGCAGTTGCGGCCTCATCCCGGGCCTGAACCGCCTCCTTCCAGCGCGCCAGCAGGACGGCCGATTGCAGGGCCCGGATCTCGGCGGAAATCTTGCGGTATTTCTCGGCCTGCCGGGCCTCGCGCTTCAGTCGGGTGAGGGCGGTCTCCAGCTCCTTGCCGATGTCGTCCAGCCGGTCGAGGTTGGCCTCGGCCGCCTTGAGGCGCAGTTCGGCCTCATGCCGGCGGGTGTGCAGACCCGAGACGCCTCCGGCCTCCTCCAGAATGCGGCGGCGGTTCTGGGGCTTGGCGGCGATCAGCTCGCTGATCTGTCCCTGACGGACCAACGCAGGAGAGTTGGCCCCCGTCGAGGCGTCCGCGAACAGCAGCTGGACATCGCGGGCGCGGACTTCCTTGCCATTGATGCGATAGGTCGACCCCTGACCCCGGTCGATGCGCCGCGACACCTCGAGGACGGCGGAGTCGGTGAAGGGCTGGGGCGCGCGGCGCTGGCTGTTGTCGATGCTGAGCGAGACCTCGGCGTGGCTGCGCGCGGGTCGGTCGGCAGCCCCGGCAAAGATGACGTCATCCATGCCCTGGCCGCGCATGGCCTTGGCCGAATTGGCCCCCATGACCCAGCGCAGGGATTCCAGCACATTGGATTTGCCGCAGCCGTTCGGTCCGACGATACCCGTCAGGCCCGGCGTGATGTGGACCTCCGTCGGATCGACGAAGGATTTGAACCCGACAAGCCTGAGCCGCTGGAACTGCATGGGGCCGGGGTCAGCGCCCCGCCAGCAAGGGGTCGATCGCGGCGGCCAGCCCTTCCAGGGTCGGGTCGCCGACCAGCACGCCATTGACGAAGAAGGTCGGCGTACTCCGGACTCCGGCGGCGCGCGCGCCCTGCACGTCGGCGTCAAGCGCCGCTTCGGTGGCCGCGTCCTCGATACAGGCGACGATGTCCGGGGCCGGACGGCCACCCTGTTCGATGGCGTTCACGAACCAGCCGGACGG
The DNA here is from genome assembly GCA_964395805.1 of uncultured Brevundimonas sp. GTDB lineage: Bacteria > Pseudomonadota > Alphaproteobacteria > Caulobacterales > Caulobacteraceae > Brevundimonas. Next base: position 2,263 of record CAYNDG010000213.1, on the reverse strand, counting down.
CCAGCGCATCAGCCGCGCCGGCTCCTGCTGGGCGAAAAGGGTCTCGATGACCGGAAAGGCCCGCTCCGGCGCAACACAGCGCGACAGCTTCGCCGCCAGCAGCGAAGGCTCGACCGGCGCAGTGGGCAGATCGCGATAGACCAGCCTGACCTGGCCGGTATCGACATAGGCGGCCTTGAACTCCGGCAGCACTTCGAGTGCCCAATGGGCACAATGCGGGCAGGTGAAGGACGCGTATTCGATCACCGTGACCGGAGCATCGGCCCGCCCCAGCACCCGCTCGCCCGCCACGACGGCGGGCACAGGGGCGACCTGGGCCGCCACAGGCGCGGCTAACACCAGCAGGAAGGACCCGAGCAGGGCGGCCAGACGCATGCTTACTTGGCCAGTTCGGCGTCGATCACGGCCGAGAGACCGGCCATCGAACTGTCGGCCACCCGCATGCCGTTGACGAAGAAGGTTGGGGTGCCTGTCACACCTTCGGAGCGGCCCGACTGGATGCGCTGTTCCAGGGCTGCGAGGGATTCCGGATTGGTCACGCAGGCGCGATATTCATCCTCGCTCAGGCCGACCGACGTCGCGATACGGCTGAGCGTCGCTGCCGGCGGCACGCCCTGCTGCCACTCACGCTGGCTGGCCATGATTTCTTCCACCACCTGGAAGTAGCGGTCCTCGCCGGCGCAGCGAGCCAGCAGGAAGCCTGCAGCAGCCACATCGGCCGGCGGCGTGGGGAATTCGCGGAAGACGTAGCGGACCTGGTTGGTATCGACATATTTGGCCTTGAATTCAGGCCAGACCTGCTCCTGCCAGGCCGCGCAGACGCCACAGGTCACCGAGGCATATTCGACCACCGTGACCTTGGCCCCTTCCGGCGCCCCCTTGGCCATGTCGCCCTGGGCGGCCTGTCCGCCTTCGGACCCGCCGCAGGCAGCGAGGGTGCCCATGGCAGCGAGGGCCGCTGCGGTCATGGCGGCGCGGCGGCTCATGGCGGCAAAGCGGAAACGGGCGGTCTTGGTGCCGATGGACATGGGTCGATCCTCTTGACGGTCAGCGGGCGAGCGGCAGGGCATATACAGCGAGTCCTTGGCTAGGACCCCGCCCCGGCTTTGTCGAGACGCCTTGCGGCAAAGTTTTGTCCTAACGCGAGCCGGGGTCCCGCTTCAGCACGCTGCGGCCCAGGCGCTCGAGGGCTGCGGCAAGCGGCGCGGGGGCTGCGGCGACCGAAGCCCGGAGGGCGGCCTCATCCGCAGCACCGAGCGGGGCAGGGGCGGCAGGTCTGGTCAGCGGTGCATGCGGGCGTGTGGCGCGCGGGCCGATCGGTCCCTGGGCGATGCGCAGGCGCTCGACTGCGCCCCGTCCGAGGAACAGATTGACCCGCTCCAGAATGTCTTCCGACTGATGCTGCACCAGCAGGGCAGCAGGCCCCGCCACGCGCAGCTCGAGCGTGGCACCGCCCGACTTGCCGTCCGGGCCCTTCCGCGGCCGGGTCAACTTCTGCGGGCGGGTGACGGCCGCCAGCCGTTCGCCGACGATTTCGGGCCAGCGGGCCTCGAGCGCCTCGGCGCCCCGGCCATAGCGATCGTCGAGCGTCCGGATCAGCTTTTCCAGGGCGCGTCCGACACGCGGGGCCGGACGGGGCAACGGCCGCGTCTTTCTCCGGGCCAGGATGGCGCGGGCTTCTTCTTCCGTGGGCAGCGGGCGGGGCATGGTGTCACTATACCCCGGGATGTCATGCGCTCCTATGCTGCAGGCCATGACGCCCGCCGATTCTGACAGACTGGCCGCGATCCGACGCGCGCTGATGGACTGGTATGGCGTCCATGCCCGGGTGCTGCCGTGGCGCATGCCGCCGGGGTCCGCCGTGCGGGCCGATCCCTATCGGGTCTGGCTGTCGGAAGTGATGCTGCAGCAGACCACCGTGCCCCATGCGACGCCCTATTTCGAAGCCTTCACCACGCGCTGGCCGACGGTGGAGGCCTTGGCGGCGGCCGCGGACGAGGCCGTCATGGGGGCGTGGGCGGGACTGGGATACTATGCCCGCGCCCGGAACCTGCTGGCCTGTGCCCGGGCGGTGGCGCGCGACCATGGCGGGGTGTTTCCGGGTACCGAAGAGGATCTGCGCGCCCTGCCGGGGCTGGGGGCCTATACGGCGGCGGCGGTGGCGGCGATCGCCTTTGGCCGCCGGGCCGTAGTGGTCGACGGCAATGTCGAGCGGGTGATGGCGCGGCTGTTCACCGTCGAGACGCCGCTGCCGAAAGCGCGC
>CAYNDG010000212.1:0-3357 GCA_964395805.1 uncultured Brevundimonas sp. | reverse complement strand
CCGATCCGGCTGGAGGACGGCACACCGGTGCTGCCGACCGTTCACCCGTCCTATCTGCTGCGCCTGCCGGACGAAGCCACCCGCGCCGCCGAACGCCTCCGCTTCATCGACGACCTGAAGACGGCAAGCCGGATGCTGGAGGCCGCCTGACGACGTTCAGGGGTGGCGTCGCTCGAACACGACGCTGCCATAGGTGAGGCGGTCCGTTCCGTCGAAGGTGATGACCTCGCCTCGCAGAGGGATCAGTTCGATCCGGAGGCTGTTGGGCGCGTTAAAGGGCTCGGCCTCAGCGGACAGGACGCCGATAGACACGGTCAGCCCGTCGCCCGTGGAGCCGACGTAAAGGCGCCCCATCGTCGGATTTTCGTAAACGCCGACATAGGCTGACACCGGATGCTCAAACTGCCAGGGACGCGCGCGTCGGGTCTCGATGTCGGCAGCGATCCGGGGACGGAGGCCGACAATGCGTTCCGCCAAAGCGGCGACTTCGGCGTCAAAAGCGGCGTCAACGTCGGGGCGTCCACCATACAGGTCGTAAAGGTAGTTGGCGACGATGTCGGCGAGGCCTCCCGCCACGGCATCTTCGTTGATCAGCACCACAACTCCGATGCCACGCTCGGGCATGAAGGACACATGGGCCCGCGACCCGCCGAAATTGCCGAAATGATGGATCAGGGTCTGGTCCCCATACGCTCCCACATACCAGCCCAGACCATAGCCGCGGCGCGTGTAGGGACCGAAGGTGGCGTCCGTCACGACCTGTAGCGGATGGGTCGAAGCGACCAGACCAACGGGGAATATCCGCTCGCCATCCAGTACCCCGTCTGTCAGTTGAACCTCGATCCAACGCGCCATATCGCGGGCGCTGGCAACCAGGCCCCCGGCGGAATGCATGGTCTGGTCGGTCTTCTGGAGCGGGGCCACGACCGGCCCCCCGGACAGATGGCCATAGTGGCCGACGGCCACGGTCGCACGCCGGCGCTCGGCCTCGATCCGGGGCGTGGTTGCCTCCATCCCCAGAGGCGTGAGCACCTCGCGGGTCACCAGGTCACGCCAGTCGATCCCGCGATCCACCTCGATCAGGGTGGTGGCCAGATTATAGCCGACATTCGAATAGCGGAATTGGCCGTGGGGTGTATCAGCGTCCCACGAGGTGGCCGCGACAAGACCGCTACGAACTGACGCTGAATGGTCCCCGGAATAGGCCAGGCGAAAGGTCAGTCCGTTATTCAGCACCCCTGCCCGATGCGACAGAAGATCCGTCAGAGTGACCCCATGGGCGATATCGACCGGCAGGCCGGCGTTGGACCAGACCTCCAGAGGCGCATCAATATCCAGCTCGCCCCGCGCATCCATGGCGGCAATGGCCAGCGCCACCATGGGCTTGGTCGAGGAGGCGATATAGAACCGCGTATCGGCATCAACCGGGTTGCCGTTGCCGACATCTGCCACGCCCTGCCCTGTCAGATAGACGACCTCATCGCCGACGACGACGGCGACCGCGATTCCCGGCACCACGCCGAGGGTCTCCAGGCTGCGCGCGATGAAGGCGTCTGCCCGGGCCGCGCGAGGATCAACCGCCTGTGCGTGGGCGATGTCCGCTGGTCCCATCCAGACCAGCGCAATCAGACCTCCTGCCAGAAATGCATTGCGCATCATGCTGTCTCAGTCCCGAGCTTTTCCCCAAGGAGGCTGCGAGAGCGGCCTATGGATGCAAGCCGTCGCCCGGGCGGGCGTTGCCCTTCGCCGCCGCAGTCGCTACATCCCGCCCCAACCTCCCCCCACACGATTTCAAGGGCGCACCGCACTCCATGGCGCAGCAGTACATCTTTCAGATGCAGGGTCTGACCAAGACCTTCCCCGGCGGCAAGAAGATCTTCGAGAACATCTGGCTGTCGTTCTACAACGACGCCAAGATCGGCGTGGTCGGCGTCAACGGCTCGGGCAAGTCGACCCTGCTGAAGATCATGGCCGGGCTGGACAAGGAGTTCCAGGGCGAGGCCAAGGCCGCCGACGGCATCAAGCGCGGCTATCTGGAGCAGGAGCCCCAGCTGGACCCGGCCCTGAACGTGCGCGAGAACGTCGAGGCCTGGTGCGAGGAGAAGCAGTGGGTCAACCGCTTCAATGCGGTGGCCGGCGAGCTGGGCGAAAACTACACCGACGAACTGATGGAGGAGATGACCTCCCTTCAGGAGAAGATTGACGCGGCCGACGTGTGGGACATCGACAGCCGTATCGAAATGGCCATGGACGCCCTGCGCTGTCCGCCGGACGACTGGGAAGTGACCAATCTGTCGGGCGGCGAAAAGCGCCGCGTGGCGCTGGCCCGCCTGTTGCTGTCGAAGCCTGACATGCTGCTGATGGACGAACCGACCAACCACCTGGACGCCGAGTCGGTCGCCTGGCTGCAGCACCACCTGGAGAATTTCCCGGGCTGCGTGATCCTGGTGACCCACGACCGCTACTTCCTGGACCAGGTGACCAAATGGACGCTGGAGCTGGACCGCGGCAAGGGCCACCCGCACGAGGGCAACTATTCCAGCTGGCTGGAAGCCAAGCAGAAGCGGGTCGTTCAGGAACAGTCCGAGTCCGAGGCCCGGCAGCGGGCGCTTACCCGCGAACTGGAGTGGGTGCGCTCGGGCGCCAAGGCCCGTCAGGCCAAGTCCAAGGCGCGTCTGGCCGCCTATGAGCGGATGGTCGCCGAACAGGAGGGCATGCGCGGGGCCCAGACCCACGCCGTCATCCAGATCCCGCCCGGACCTCGCCTCGGCAATGTGGTGCTGGAAGTCGAGGGACTGGAAAAATCCTATGGCGACAAGCTGCTGTTCAAGGATCTGACCTTCAAGCTTCCGCCGAACGGCATCGTCGGCGTGATCGGTCCGAACGGCGCCGGCAAGTCGACCCTGTTCAAGCTGATCACCGGCCAGGAACAGCCCGACGCCGGCAAGATCCGGGTGGGTGAGACGGTCAAGCTGGCCTATGTCGACCAGTCGCGCGACGATCTGAAGCCCGACGAGACCATCTGGCAGGCCATTTCCGGCGGTACAGATGTGATGATGGTCGGCAAGCGCGAGATCAACACCCGCGCCTATGTGGGCAGCTTCAACTTCAAGGGCGGCGACCAGCAGAAGAAGGTCGGCCAGCTGTCGGGCGGTGAGCGCAACCGGGTACACCTGGCGCGCACCCTCGCGACCGGCGGCAATCTGATCCTGCTCGACGAACCGACCAACGACCTGGACATCGAGACGCTGCAGAACCTCGAGGAGGCGCTGGAGGAGTTCGCCGGCTGCGCCGTGGTCATCTCCCACGACCGCTGGTTCCTGGACCGTCTGGCCACCCATATCCTGGCGTTTGAGG
>CAYNDG010000211.1:0-3369 GCA_964395805.1 uncultured Brevundimonas sp. | reverse complement strand
AGGGTGATGAAGTCGCCATAGATCCGGTCCATGGTCCCGGCAAAGGCCTCGCGTTGCGGGCCGGTGAACCCGTCCCCGATCGCATAGGCATCGGCATAGTCACCCCCGACCGAAAGGCCCCGCACATCCACGCCAAAGCGGGCCAGGGCGTCCCGCAGGACCATCTTGCCACCGAACACCCCGATCGAGCCGGTCAGGGTCGAAGGCTGGGCCACGATATGGCTGGCCTCGGCGCTGATCCAGTAGCCGCCAGAGGCTGCATAGGTACCCATCGATACCACCACCGGCTTGCCCGCGGCCTTGGCTGCGCGCACCGCCGCGGCAATCTGTTCCGAGGCCTCCGGCGATCCGCCCGGCGAGGAGACCCGCAGCACAATGGCCTTTACGTCCTTGTCCTTGATGGCGTCATAGATGGCCTGTGCCATGACGTCCGAATGGATCGACGAACCGCCGCCGAAGGGATCGGCATTGCCGCCCGACCCGGTGATGATCGCCCCTTCACCGCCAATGACGGCAATGGCATCGCGGCCCGACCCGTTATTGGGCCCCTTGGCAGAGGCATACTCGTCGAAAGGAATGATCCGTGAACCGCGGCCCGCGCGGCGCAGGGCCTCATCCTCGGCTTCCTCGACGTGGCCGACCCGGTCGATCAGCTTGCGCTCGAGGGCCTGTTCAGCGGTCCACGGGCCGGCCTCGATACTGGTCTTGAGCTGGGCCGGTGTGATCTTGCGATCCTGGGCCGCCTGGGCAATCGAGGTGTCGTAGAGGGATCCCATCCACGCCAGCATGGCCTCACGGTGCGCAGCCGTGAAATCGCTCTGGGTGTAGACGTTGACCGCGTTCTTGTACTCGTAGCGTTGTTCGAACTGCGGCTGGACACCGTATTTGTCGAACGCGCGGCCAAGGAAGATCTCCTCGGCGCTGAAGCCCGTGGCCTGGAAGCTGGCTGTGTTCTGCATCCACAGCTCGGACGCCGAAGCCCCGACCATATAGCTGGACATCACGGCGCCGGCCGGCATGAAGCCCTGGGAATGCGCGATAACCGGCTTGCCGGACGCGCGGAAACGGCGGATCGCCTGGCGCACCTCGTCTGCGGCCGCCGGGGCCATGCCCGTCTCGGGAAGACGGATCAGCAGAACCTTGACGTTCTCGTCAGCCTCGGCCTGGGCCAGGGTCTCGACCACCTTCATGACCGACAGACCGCCGCCCCCGAACAGGGCGAAGGGTGACGCCGGGGGCTGATCACTCAGCCCGCCGCGCAGGTCCAGCTCGAGAACGGCGTTTCGCGGAACCTCGGGGCCGGATGAACTGGCGGCGGCCATGGTGATGAGCATGATCGGCACGACGACCACGAACAGCAGCAGGCCGGTAAAGACCCCCAGCACGGTCAGGAAGAACTGTTTCATGTCGGTCGGAAATCCCGTCGAGGTCTGAAGGCCGCGGAGGGTTGACCATAGAGGGCAAGCCGTCACCGTCAAATGAACGTCCCGTAACAGGCGAGCGGGAGGCGAACGGCGTGCTGCGCTGCACCATCACGATTGATGGCGCGCCCGGGAGGGCCTATATGAGGCGTCCCGCAGCGGGGGCTGTTCCCCGCGCCGAACCGGAGACCGCACTCCCCATGCTGGTCACCCTGATGAAATCCAAGCTGCACCGCGCGACGGTGACCCAGGCCGACCTCGACTATGAGGGGTCGATCGCCATTGACCGCGACCTGCTGGACGCGGCCGACATCTATCCCAATGAACAGGTCGATGTACTGAACATCACCACCGGCGCGCGCTTCACTACCTATGCCATCGAGGCCCCGCGCGGCTCACGCGTGATCGGCGTCAACGGCGCCGCCGCGCGTCTGGTCCAGAAGAACGACAAGGTGATCATCGTCACCTATGGCCAGCTCCCTGCCGAGGAAGCCCGCAACTATTCCCCGACCGTCGTGCTGCTGGACGACGCCAACCACATCAAGCGCGCCGCCTGACCCGGCACGAAAAAGGGGTGACGCCGCGCGCCACCCCTTTCCGATCCCGTCTTACGCGGGACTAGCGGATCAGGTCATAGACCCCGCTGATGTCCACCCGCACCGTCAGTTCGCCCGGAGACACCGAGGTCGAGGCGTCTGCGGATTCCATGGCCATGGACCGGGCATAGGGCATGGGCGGCGGCACGCTCATCGACGCGCCCTCACTCAGGCCCCGGATACCGCCCAGCCGCACACCAAGAGCCTCGGCGTACAGGCCGGCCTTGCGCTGCAGATCGCGCACGGCCAGACGCCGCGCCTGGTCCTCGGCCGCCGTCCGGTCGGTCAGGCCAAAGCTGATGCCGTCGATCTGGTTGACGCCCGCGCCGACCACAGCATCCGCAGTCGTGCCGACGCGCGACAGATCCCGCACCGTCACCGTTACCCGGTTTGTCGCCTGATAGCCGCGCAGCCGCGGCGGCTGATCCGGCAGATAGTCGTATTGCGCCGATAGGTTCAGGCCCGAGGTCTGGATGTCGCGCTCGGCGATCCCGGCCCGGCGCAGGGCCGCCATGACCCGCTCCATGTGTTGGGCATTCTGGCGCATGGCCGCCTCGGCCGTCGCTGCCTCGGTCACAACGCCGAAATTGATCATCGCCATGTCGGGCGCGACCTTGACCTCGCCATGGGCCGCAAGACTCAGATGCGGCGGGGCCACCATATGATGGCCCGCGGGTTCCATCGACTGGGCCAGCGCCGGCGCCGACACACCGGCCATTGCGACCGCGGCCGCCATCGGCACCAGCAGGCGGAAGGAGGAACGGATCATGGAAATCTCCTGGGGTTCGGACACGCGCCACCCGCGCGCCCTGTCAGTCCAACCTGGACCATACCGCCTGAATGAACGCGCTCGCCCCCGGGTCAGGTTCCGTTCATGAAGAGGCCGCGCCCGCCCTCTTTGCAACATCCCGTGCGCCTGCTAGGCCCGGGCGTCGCCTCCGGGGGCCCGTAGCTCAATGGTTAGAGCCGACCGCTCATAACGGTCTGGTTGGGGGTTCGAGTCCCTCCGGGCCTACCAGAGGCCACGACGGCGCGGCTCGGCCCAGCGGGCGTCGCCGTAATAGTCGCGGTCCTGGATGTAGCGCCCTTCGCGGTCGTACCAGCCATAGCCGTCCTGGTAGGTGTCGTACCCCTGCAGGGAATAGCCGTCGTCGTAGTAGTCGAGGCCCAGCAGACCGTCTTCCTGCGCCCACCAGTCACGGGGATAGGCGCCATAGACACACTCCCAGCCCTGGCCGCCCGACCAGTAGGGCTCATACCGACCCCGGGTGCGTTCGCGGAACCGGGCGCGGCAGACATGGCGCGACCACACGCGGTTGCCGCTGGCCTCGATGCGGGCGCGGTTCCCGCCA
>CAYNDG010000210.1:0-3406 GCA_964395805.1 uncultured Brevundimonas sp. | reverse complement strand
TCCGAGCTGCAGCAGCGCGAGTTCGCCAATGAGGCGGCCGGCTACACCGCCACCCGTCACCAGCGCGAGGTCGGCACCGGCTATTTCGACCAGGTCGCCACCGTCATCTCGAACGGCCAGTCCTCGACCACGGCGCTCAAGGACTCGACCGAAACCGCCCAGTTCGTCGCCGCTGAATAAGCAAGGAACCCATCCATGGAACCGATCAAATCCACCGACGGCATCATCGACTTCTGCCTCGCCCCGCTCAGCCTCGACACGGGCTCCGAGGCCGAACGCGAGGTCCGCCGCCGCATGACCCACGTGATCCGCACCCTTCAGGCCAAACTGGCCGGCCCGGTCGCGGTCGACTTCTCGAACATGCCCTCACAGGTCATCAACGAAGCCGCCCACGGCTACGAATAGGCCATCCTGCCTCTTGGCAAGCGTTGCTATATCCGCCTAACTGCCTGGAGACAGGCGGGGGCGGCTGGCGATGCGGTGGACGTGGATCAGCGGGATCACAGTCTTTCAACTGGTCGTCGACTGGCTGCTAAGGCTGTACCGGGACATGGTCTTTGCCCAGTGGGAGACTCAAAGGATCTCCTTCCTGCACGGGGCCGACGTCTTCCTGGCGCGCGGGATGTTCGAGGCCTTCTACGGCCCCGGCGCCCTGCTGCTGACCGGCTCGTTGTCGACGGATGTGCCGCTGCTCCGCACCGTGGCCTACGGCTGCACCGTGTTTGTTCTGGCGGGGTCGGTATTCCGGCACCTTCCCTACGGACTTCTGGTGCTCGCCCTCGGCGCCAAGCTGTTCATAGCAGTCTTCACCGCCTGGATTGAGCCGTTCCTCAACATCGGCGACATCTTCACGGGCTCTCTGCTTGACCAGATGATCGCCCTGCGCCCCTTCTTCGGGGCCGGCCCCGCCCCGATCCTCAGCGCCGTGATTGGCATCCCTGCGATGATCGCCAGCACCTTCATCTGTTTCATGGCACGCAGTGCGATGAAGGATCGGTTGATGGCGGATCGGCAATAGGGCTCAGCTGAAGGCGAACAGCAGGCGGCCCTCGCCCATCCGCTCGCGCAGGGCAGGCAGGTCGGCGTGGGCCACCGAGAAGCAGCCGTACGACCGGCCCAGCTTGCCTTCGCGCTCCAGGAAGTCCGGATCGGCGTAGTCGGCGCCGTGCACGATGATGGCCCGCTCGCGCGCCTTGTCGTTGGAATACTCCAGCCCGTCCAGCAGGACATTCGGCCCCTGTTGCGGACCCCAGTTCGGACCTGCGGTCACATAGGACCCGATCGACGACATGTAGCTTTCCGGCGTATTCGAAAAGGCGCGCGGAACCCCGGTGTGCTCGGGATCGGATCCCCGTCCGTGGCTGGTCCGCATGGCGGTGACCGTCCCGGCCAGCAGATCGACCTCGAACAGGCGCGGCAGGGACGAGTGGACCTTGAAATCGACCAGATACATGCGGTCCCGCTGCGGGATGCGGCGATGGTGGATGTCGAGCGCGGCCATGGCCCGATCCATCACGTCCTTGCGGACCATGCCCCTGGGATCAAGCGGGGCGGGATCGGCCTGGACCAGCACCGTCGGCTCAACGGCCGGGGCCGGAACCGGCTCGGGCATGACCAGCGGCGCGGCCAGTTCAACCGTGCTGGCGGTGGCGGACGAGCATCCGGCCAGAAGCGCCGAGCCCCCCAGGATCAGTCCTCGTCTCGATATCCGCATGCGACGCCCTGTTTGCGGTTCAACGATGATGACAGGTTGTTTCAAATCCGCACGGCCATAGCAACCTGAGCCTTGGCGAAACCCCACAGCGGCCTATGGTGCAAGCCTCATACCGGGGAGGTGGAAATGCGTTCGATCCTGATGGCCCTTGGCCTGCTGCTGCTCTCGGCTGTCCCGGGCTTCGCACAGCAAGGCGCGGTCCCGGCTGGCCTTTCGCCTGATGGGGGAACGACGTTCCTGCAGGTCGGCCGTCTGCTGGCCGACCCGGGAACCGGCAGAATTCTTACGGATAAAACTGTTGTGATCAGCGGCGGGCGGGTGGTTGAAATCCGCGACGGCTTCGTCGGCGAGGGCCAGCCGGGGCGCATCATCGACCTGCGCGACGCCTTTGTCCTGCCGGGCCTGATCGACAGCCACGTCCATCTGACCAGCCAGCAGAGCCCGACCGGCCGGCTGGATGCCGTCACCCTGTCGACCTCGGACCGGGCCATGATCGGCGCCCGCCACGCCCGGCTGACCCTGATGGCCGGCTTCACCACGGTGGCCGATCTGGGCGGAGCCAATGAGGCGGTCTTCGCCCTGCGTGACGGCATCCGGCGCGGCGATGTCATCGGCCCGCGCATCATCGCCTCGGGTTCGTCGGTGTCGATCCACGGCGGCCATGGCGACGCCAACGGCTATCGCGACGAGGTCCTGCACGTCCTGTCCTCGCCCAGCATCTGCTCGGGCGTCGACGACTGTATGCGGGCGGTCCGCCAACAGGTCCGCGCCGGCGCCGACGTCATCAAGATCACCGCCACCGGCGGCGTCCTGTCGAACACCGCAGCCGGTCTGGGCCAGCAGTTCACCGAGGCCGAGCTGGCCGCCATCGTCGAGGCCGCCCACCGCATGGGCCGCCGCGTCACCGCCCATGCCCACGGCGCCGACGGCATCAATGCCTTCCTGCGCGCCGGTGGCGACTCGATCGAGCACGGCACCTACCTCGACGACGAGTCGATCCGCCTGATGCGCCAGAGCGGCGCCTGGCTGGTGCCGACCCTGATGGCCGGGGACTATGTCGCCCGCGTCGCCTCGGGCCCCGACAACTTCTTCACCCCGGCCCAGACCCAGAAGCCCTTCAGGCGGGCCCCCTGATGCTGGACATGGCGGGACGCGCCCACCGGGGCGGGGTGCGGATCGCGTTTGGCACCGACTCGGGCGTCTCGGCCCACGGCGACAATGCCCAGGAGTTCGCCCTGCTGGTCCGCGCCGGTCTGACCCCGCTGGAGGCCATCCAGACCGCCACCGTCAACGCCGCCGAACACCTCGGCATTGCCGATCAGGCCGGTCGCATCGCGCCCGGCATGCCCGCCGACCTGATCGCCGTACGCGGTGACCCGCTGACCGACGTTACCGTGCTGGAACGCGTCACCTTCGTCATGAAGGGCGGGGTGGTCTACAAGGCGGAATAGGCCTCAGCCGCCGCAGGTCCGGGCCAGCAGGGCGTCCAGCGCCGCCTCGTCCTCGAAGCGGGCACGGACGGGCCAGGCGGTGACGCGGGCGCGCCATTCGGGGGGCAGGCGCACCCAGTCCTTCTCGGTTGTCACGAGACCGGCGTCGAACACCGCCGCCCGCTCGGCCAGGGCCTTGAGCTCGCCTTCGGCATAGGCGGCGTGGTCGGGGAACGGGGCAAAGTCGACGAGGTCGAATCCG
>CAYNDG010000209.1:2052-3444 GCA_964395805.1 uncultured Brevundimonas sp. | reverse complement strand
GCTTTGCCGAAGTCGGCTCGGGCAAGGTTCTGACCGGCATGGCCAAGCGCATCGCCCCCGACGCCGAAAGCCTGGCCCTGAACGCCCCGGAGGATCTGGACGCGTTCGCGAAGTCGTTGGTCTGAATCGTGTCGGCACTGCGGTGGGCAGCTCTGTTGGTCGGCGCCCTGATATGTGGTGCGTTGGGGCTCGACCTTCTGCTTTCGCCGGGCGTTGTCGGTGGCGACAGCTTCATTCCGTCGGCTATCCTGACCGGTCTGGGCGTAGTCGCCATCGGTGCCGCGTTTTTCGCCGTCTGGATGCAGCTTTTTGTAGGCGGCAAAATCGGCGGGCGGCTCCTGCTCCTCAGCGCGCTATGTGCTGTAGGAGGGTGGGCCTTGCTTTGGGCCGTTTTCCCGGCGCTTTTTGGCTGAACGGCCAGTTTTGGAGGAACCTATGTTTGATTTGACCGACAAGACCGCCCTCGTCACCGGCGCCACGGGCGGGATTGGCGGGGCGATTGCCCGGGCGCTGCACGCCCAGGGCGCAACCGTCGTGCTGTCCGGCACGCGCGAGGCGGTGCTGCAGGATCTGGCGAAAGAACTGGGCCAGCGGGCCTTTGCGGCCGCCGCCAATCTGTCGGATGCGGAGTCGGTCGACGGCCTGATCGGGCGGGCCGAGGAAGCGGCCGGGGCGCCGCTGGATATCCTTGTCGCCAATGCCGGCATCACAAAGGATGGCCTGTTGATGCGGATGAAGGACGAGGACTTTTCCGACGTCATCAAGGTCAATCTGGAGAGCTATTTCCGCCTGTCGCGCGCGGCCATGAAGGGCATGCTGAAGCGCCGCTCGGGCCGGATCATCGGCGTGACCTCGGTTGTCGGCGTGACCGGCAATCCGGGCCAGACCAACTATGCCGCGTCCAAGGCCGGCATGATCGGCTTTTCCAAGTCGCTGGCGCAGGAGGTCGGCTCGCGCGGGATCACGGTCAACTGTATCGCCCCGGGCTTTATCGCCAGCCCGATGACCGATGTGCTGAATGACCAGCAGCGCGAGACCATTTTGAAGAACATCCCCGCCGGGCGGCTGGGGACGGGCGACGAGACCGCCGCCGCCGCCGTCTATCTGGCCTCGGACGAGGCCGCCTATGTCACCGGCCAGACCCTGCATGTGAACGGCGGGATGGCGATGATCTGAGGCCGGACATCCGGCATCAATACCCGTTACCGCCCCTTTCCCGCGCGGGCGACTGTGCTAAAGGGCAGGGCACGACGGGGGCATGAGTCCCGTTCGGGCTTGCGCCGTCGTCCCTGTCGTCCTACGGCAGGCGTACAAGACAACTGCCGCACCGTGCGGCTTATCAAGGCAGAGACACCCATGTCCGATACTCTGGAACGCGTCCGCAAGATCGTC
>CAYNDG010000209.1:353-2042 GCA_964395805.1 uncultured Brevundimonas sp. | reverse complement strand
ACCACCTGGACGCTGACCCGGACAAGGTCACCGAGAAGGCCAGCTTCATCGACGACCTGGGCGCCGACTCGCTCGACAACGTCGAGCTGGTCATGGCCTTCGAGGAAGAATTCGACATCGAGATCCCGGATGATGCCGCCGAGCACATCCAGACGGTCGGCGATGCGGTGAAGTTCATCGACGAGAAACTGGCGGGCTGATGCCCGGCTGAAACCGGCCCGATGGCCGCCGTGGTGAGCCCCTAGCGGGTCCGCCCGGCGGCCATTAGTGTTTGTGGCCACTGTGGAATCGATAGGAGCCGCCAAGATGCGTCGTGTCGTCGTGACGGGACTGGGACTTCTGACCCCCCTTGGGGCGGGCGTGGATCACAGCTGGAAGGGCATTCTGGAGGGACGGTCAGGCATCCGGCAGATCACGACCTTCGACACCGAGGGCTGGGGCTGCACCATTGCGGGCGAGGTTCCGAGCGTAGACGGGCGGGGCGGCGGCACGCCGGGCGCGCCGGGGGTGTTTGATCCCGACAGCATCATGTCGGCCAAGGATCGCAAGCGCGTCGACAACTTCATCCTGTACGGCATTGCCGCCGCTGATGAAGCGCTGGCCGATGCCGGCTGGAAGCCCGAGAGCGATCATGACCGGGAACGCACCGGGGTGATGATGGGCTCGGGCATCGGGGGGCTTGGCCCGATTGCCGACACGTCGCTGGAGCTGGAGGCCAAGGGCCCGCGCCGGATCAGCCCCTTCTTCATTCCCTCGGCCCTGATCAATCTGGCTTCGGGGCAGATCTCGATTCGTCATGGACTGAAGGGTCCGAACCACGCCGTGGTCACGGCCTGCGCCTCGGGCGTGCACGCCATTGGCGACGCGGCCCGGATGATCATGCTGGACGATGCCGACGTGATGGTCGCCGGCGGGGCCGAAAGCTCGATCGTGCCGATCGGCATTGCGGGCTTCCTGGCTTGCAAGGCGCTGTGCACAGACTTCAATGACACGCCCGAGAAGGCCAGCCGGCCCTATGACAAGGACCATGCGGGCTTTGTCATGGGCGAGGGTGCCGGGGTCGTGGTGCTGGAAGAATATGAGCACGCGAAGGCGCGCGGCGCGAAAATCTATGCCGAGGTGGTCGGCTACGGCATGAGCGGCGATGCCTATCACATCACCGCCCCGTCCGAGGATGGCGACGGTGCCTATCGGGCCATGGCCGCGGCGGTGAAGCGGGCCGGGATCCAGCCGGGCGACATCGACTATGTAAACGCGCACGGCACCTCGACCATGGCCGACTGGATCGAGCTGGGCGCAGTCGAGCGGCTGGTGGGGGATGCGGCCTCGACCGTCGCCATGTCCTCGACCAAGTCGATGACGGGACACCTGTTGGGGGCGGCCGGGGCCATCGAGGCGGGGTTCACCGTGCTGGCCATCCGCGACCAGATCGCGCCGCCGACGATCAACCTGGACAATCCGGAACGGGAGACCGCCATCGACCTGGTGCCGCACAAGGCGAAGCCGATGAAGATCGACGTGGCCATGTCGAACAGCTTCGGATTCGGCGGCACCAATGCCAGTCTGATCCTGAAGAAGGTCGACCAGAGTGGCGGGTAAGCGGCCGGTGTCGGCCGACTCGAAACGGCCGCTGGGCGCCGCCCTGCTGGCGGCGTCCGCGACCTTCAGCGTGTTCCTGATGGGTGCGCT
>CAYNDG010000209.1:0-331 GCA_964395805.1 uncultured Brevundimonas sp. | reverse complement strand
CGCGCCCGGGCCCGAGGCGCGTCAGGGCGATACGACCATCGTGGTGCTGCCCAGCGGAGCCGGGGTCTCGGCCATCGGGGCGACACTGAAGCAGGCGGGAGTGATCCGCTCGACCGACATGTTCAAGGCGGCGGTGACCCTGACCGGGGCGGATCGCAAACTGCGCGCGGGCGAGTATGAGGTGCCGTCGGGCGCGTCGCTGCGCTCGGTCATCAGCCTGCTGGTCGAGGGCCGGGTGGTGCGCCACTATGTGACCCTTCCCGAGGGGTGGTCGTCGGCCCAGGCCTTCGACATCCTGATGGCGGAAGACATTCTGACCGGCGAGATCGAG
>CAYNDG010000208.1:0-3508 GCA_964395805.1 uncultured Brevundimonas sp. | reverse complement strand
GAGCGCCGCGACATCAGTCTGACCATGATGTTCGATCCGGGGCGCTCCTTCGAGGAACGGGTCCTCGCTGAACAGTTCACCGGTTGATGGTCACGGCTTCTTAAGACGCTCCCGCCATGATCCCGCATCAGATTTTGCAGGAGTAGCCGATGAGCGGTCCGGCCCAGGTCATTCGCCCCCCGAACACCCTTCGCCTCAAGGTCGGTGGTGGATTCGGCGGCGTCGACGCCAAGGCCATCGCCAAGGCGGAAGAGGCCCTGCAGGCCATGTCTTCCCAGTTCGCCCAGTGGCTCCAGGACGAGATTACCAAGCTGGACAAGGCCCAGGCCGATATCCGCGACCTCGGCTACACGGCCGAGACGGCCGAAGCCCTCTATTTCCGGGCCCATGACCTCAAGGGTCTTGGCGCCACCTATCAGTATCCCCTCGTGACCCGCCTCGCCGGCTCGCTGTGCCGGCTTCTCGACGCTCCGGACAAGCGTGTAAACGCGCCGCTGGTCCTCGTGGACGCGCACATTGATGCCATCCGGGCCGTGGTGCGGGACAAGATCCAGACTGACGACCACCCGGTCGGTCAGACCCTCGCCGAAACCCTCGAGGCCCGCGTCGCCGATCACGCGGCCTGACGCAACGGTTGATCAGGCCGCGTTCGCGGCCCGCTCGGCTTCGGCCGGCAGAGGGGCGCGGTCCAGCCGCTCCATCAGATAGGCCAGATCCTCGCGCGGCACATTGGGCCGCTGCGTCAGGAACCGTTCCAGCATACGCTGGCGGAAGGTCTCGGCACTGAAATCCGCGCCCTCCGCCTGCAACGCGCGCCAGGTGTCAATCCCCGAGCGGAACGCCTGGAACACGCGCGGCGGCAGCCCGGCCCGGTCGTAGATGGCCTTCAGCCCCAGCGGCCCCGCATCATGCACCATCAACCATGTGCGCGAATGCGGCGTCTGCGCCAATTCCGCCAGTCCGTGCTCGACAAAGGTCAGTTGGCCGCGCGCCAGCGCCCGCAGCAGCAGCGACGGTGTCAGGGCCTTGCGGCCGTTCAGGCGCGACACAAAGGTGGCCATGTCGGTCGCCGTGGCGGCCTGGTCGACCAGGTCCAGCGTGGCCCGCTCGCGGGCGTGGGACGACAGCCGGATGGCCGATTCCGGGGCAATGGCGTGGCGCGTGATCAGATGCTCGCGCACGGTCTCCGACACATGGGCGACCAGCCGCTCTGTGATCTCCGGCGGCAGCACCTGCCGGTAGGACAGGGCCGTCATGACTTCGGGCGCTTCGGCAAAGCGCTCGACGACCACCCCCATGGCGCCTTCGGACATATCTGCATTGTCATTGGCGGCAAGGGTCCGCACCGCCTCGCGGCAACCCGTCTCCGCCAGCACCTGGCAGACGTCGCGCGACACCTTCGGGCGGGCCGCGACCGCCACCTGGCGCGTGGTCGAGCCGGCCTTGATGATCTCGATCAGATCCTCGTCCGAAAAGGCCGGCGAAAAGCCGATGACCGGCAGGGCCACGCTGTCGACGTCCGCGGCCAGCCGGCGCGCCACGTCGCGCGGGACCAGATCGGAGGACTTCAGCGTCACCGCCAGGGCGCGGCGCACCAGTTCGGCCGCATCGTGGGCCAGCACGCGCAGGATCTTCTCCGCCGCCTCGCGGTCCTCGGCGCTCAGCTCGACCCGCTCCATATTGCGGCACAATTTGTGGGCGGCCGCGGCGCGTTCGTCCTCATCGGTCGATTTGATCAACCGGCGAATGTCAAACTCGGTAAGGCGGGCGCGATAGGCCGTCATGTCGGACTCAGCTTGGCTATGCGAACCGGTGTGCCCCGATTCCCCGGGGCCAGCATGCGTCCCACAGCCTTAATGCACAGTTTACCAAGCGCGCGGCTCAGGCATCGGTGGTGCCGACAAAGGCGCGCAGGAAGCCGGCATTGCCCTGATCGCCATCCTGGCCCAGCAGCAAGGCCAGCAGCCCCTGGTCCTGGCGCATGCGGTCCATCTGGTCGGCCAGGGCCCGGTCCTTCGGCGAGAGCGGATCCACGGCCGGCGCGCCCGAAGGGATGGCGGGCATGCCCTGCCCCGCCTTGCTGATCAGATTGGCATAGACCTCGCCGACGGTCGCCGCCCGCCCGTCCCTGTAAAAGATCGGACGGTTCGCCGCCGCCGCCTCGGGAAACAGCGCCGCCGCGCTCGCGCCGGGCCGGGTGGCCACAGCCTCGATCAGCCTTGCCGCGCCGGCGGGCCCGAGAAAGTGCGCGGCATACAGGTCGCCCGCTGTCGGCTCGCGGCCGATGCGCCCCCTCAGATACCCCGCGTTCGAGGCGGTCAGTTCGCCGGCCATGGCCGAGGCGGCGACCGGGTCATAGCGCAGGTCCAGCACCACATTCCGCGCCGCGCCGTCCACCCGCCAGCGCCCGTCCTGCCCCTTGTAGATCAGGTCGGCATACTGGCCGTAGCCGTGCTTGGCGCCATGCTGTTTCAGAGTCGCCAGCCAGGTCTGCTCGATGAACTGGAACAGGCCCGCCGCCGAGGAGGTGCGCGCCCGGGCCGCCGGGTTCATGGCGCTCTCGCGCTGCGCCGTCTTCATCAGGAAGTCGAAGTCCACGCCCGTCGAGGCAGAGGCGCGCCGGATGGCCGCCTCGACACCGCCCTGGGAGGGAATCGCATTGATGGACATATCCGGGAGGCTCGGCGGACATGGTTAATCGACTCTTAACCCGTCTCGCCGGGATCGTCGCACCACCTCCCCGCCATAAACTTGCCGCAAGGGAAGCGCCCCCTCCTCTCCAGGGTGTGCTGTGGGGACGGCAAAAGGGAGAGACGTCCATGATGATGCACCATGCCGGAGGTCCCGGCCTCATCAGTCCGATCGAGTACGGCCAGCCCCGCCGCAAACTGACCCCGACAACCCTCGCCGCCCTCGGGCTGGTGGTGACCGCCCATGTCGGGCTTGGCGTCGCCCTGTACCATCAGCGGATTGAGACGCCGCTGGATCCGCCGCGGACCCCGACCACATTCCAGTTCGAGCTCTATCGCCCGCCGCCGCCGCCGCCCGAGCCCGAGGTCACGACCCGGCCCCCGGCGCCCAATCCGCCGATCCACCGTTCGGTCGCGGCGCCTCCGTCCGTCGAGCCGCTGCCGGCCGTCATTCCCGACACTCCCGGCGAGGTGACCGGCGCGGCCATCACCCTCACCCGGCCTATCGAGACGCCCTCGACCGCGGGCACCGGCAATACCCCCGCCGAAAGCGTCCCGCCCGGCCCCCCGGTCATCACCAACCCGGACTGGCTCCGCAAACCGTCGGGCGAGGCCCTGATGCGCGCCTACCCCGAGCGGGCCATCGCGGCGAATGTGACCGGATCGGCCACGCTCAGCTGCACGGTCCGGGTCAACGGCACCCTCACCGACTGTCAGGTGGTCAGCGAGACCCCGGGCGGCTACGGATTTGGTCGCGCAGCCACGCGTCTGTCGCGTGACTTCCGAATGAGCCCGCGCACCGTGGACGGTCAGGCCGT